>DATDII010000227.1:0-7494 GCA_036521135.1 Candidatus Dormiibacterota bacterium
TGGTCGAGCTGGAACCGGACGGGTCGATCAGCGTCGTCGACAGGGATCAGGGGACGGGCCGCACCCGTCCGAGGCGGCGCACCCGGACGGTCAAGCGCCCCTGACCGCGGTGCCTGGCCGCTCCCGGTCCCGGGAAGGCTACTGATCTTGCAAGAGCTCCTCGCGGGCGTGGGCCGGGATGAGCACGACCGGGCAGCTGATCTGGTGAGCCACGGGCGGGGGCCGGAGCCGGTGCTGATCGCGCCCGAGACCCGGCCCGGGTGGCTGGTCCCGAGGACCAGCAGCTGGGCCGCTTCGGTCGCCGCCAGCAGGGCCTTTTCCGGGGTCCCCTTGATCGCGCTGAGCTGAACCCCGTCGCTGTTCCCGAGCGCGGAGGCAACCGCCTGCTCGAGCGACTCGAGCGCCTCCTCGAGCGGATTCTGGTCGCCGATCAACCCGGGCGAGGGCCGGGTTCCGGGCGCGGAGGGGACCCGGGGCGGCCGCCAGGCCATCACCGCGTGCAGCGGCGCCCGCCTCAGCTCTGCCTCGCGAGCGGCCCAGAGCAGCGCGGCCTTGGAGCCGGTCGAGGGGCTGACGCCAACCACGATCGCGGGTACCTCCTGGTTCGGGCGGCTCACGCCGGGGCCGCCTCGGAGGCGGGCTGGCCCTTGTCCGCCCGGCTCAGCTGCGAGAGCGGCGGGGCCACGTCCTCCAGGGATTGGCGCTCGGCGTTGACGCCGAAGAACCAGGCGACCAGGCCACCCGCCAGCATGATCGCGCCGCCGAAGAAGTAGCCGATCGACAGCGGCCCGGTGTGGTGGCCGTTGCCGATCAGGGCGGCGAACAGAGTGGGCGCGGCGGTGCCGCCCACCAGCTGGGAGATCGCGAAGAAGAAGGAGATCGCCTGGGCACGGAGCTCGAGGGGGAAGATCTCGCTCACGGTCAGGTAGGCGGACGAGGCTCCGGCAGAGGCGAAGAAGAAGACAACGCACCAGAGCGCCGTCTGGGTGAACGCGGTGAGCACGCCCTCGTCGAAGAGAACCCCAGACCCGGCCAGGAGCAGTCCCGAAAGGCCGTAGGTGAGCAGGATCATCTTCCGCCGGCCGACGCTGTCGAAGAGTCCGCCGAGGAGGAGGGGACCGAGCAGGTTTCCGGCGGCGAAGGGGAAGAAGTAGTAGGCGGTGGCATCCTTGGGAATCGAATAAAAGTGGGTCAACACCAGGGCATAGGTGAAGAAGATCGCGTTGTAGAGGAAGGACTGGGTCACCATCATCGAGAAGCCGAGGAACGATCGCGAGGGGTACTCACGGAGCATGGTGCTGGCGATCTGGCGATACGAGATCGACCCGGTGGCCCTGATCTCGATCGCCTTGCTCTCAGGCACCTTGGTCAGCTTGACCCCCGACTTCTCCACCCGGGCCTCGATGTCGTCGACCGTCTTCTCCGCCTCCCGGTAGCGGCCATGGGTCATCAGCCAGCGCGGGCTCTCGGGAATCGAGCGGCGGAGGAAGATCATGATCACTCCCAGCACCGGGCCGATGAAGAAGGCCAGCCGCCAGCCCAGGTTGACCGGCAGAAAGCTGGGGTTGAAGAAGATCAGCGAGGCGGCCGATCCGATCATGGCGCCGAACCAGTAGGTGCCGTTGATGGCGATGTCGGTGCGGCCGCGGTAGCGCGAGGGGATCAGCTCGTCGATGGCCGAGTTGATCGCCGAATACTCGCCCCCGATGCCGAGACCGGCCACGAAGCGGAAGAGCAATAGGAACCACAAGGTTGGGGAGAGGCCGGAGATCCCGGTTCCAACCAAATAGATCCCAAGGGTCAGCATGAAGAGCTTGCGCCGACCAAAGTGGTCGGTGAGCCGGCCGAACACCAGGGCCCCGACCACCTCGCCGAACAGGTAGACGGAACCAATCAGGCCGGCCTCGACCGTGCTGATGTGGAGGGTCGCCGTCTTCTGCAGCACCGGGCTGACCAGGGAGACGATCTGGATCTCGAGCCCGTCCAGGATCCAGGAAACGCCGAGAGCGATCACGACCAGCCAGTGGAACCCGGTCCAGGGCAAGCGGTCCATCCGGGCCGGGATCAGCGTTCGCACCGGACCTGAGCGGGCGGTGGCGGACTTCGAGCTCACCTGGTCACTCCTCCCTCGGGGACGGGCTGGCCGCCGGCTGGGCCAGTGGATATAGCGGCGATGTCGGCCGTCGGTAACGCGAGCCGGGAGGGGTCCGGTCCGGTCTGAAGGAGGGCATCCCCTGCCCGTGCCCGCGGCTCCCCCGACAAGGGCGAAGCAACTTCGGCCAACTTTGTCCCGGCAGGTCCGAGCCACCTGTGATACACCGAGGTTGGTCGGCCAGAGTCGTGAGCGGGCGCTGCCCGCGCAAGGGGAGCCTGGGAGGTAGCGCCATGAGCAGGTGGCGGACACGCGGCAGACGGCCGATGAGCGCCGTCACGGTGGGGGCCCTAGCCCTGATCGGCGTCACGGCGTTGGGGGAGGGACTGGCGAGCGTCCCCGTCAGAGCTGCCAGCAAGCAGACGATCACCTTTGCCGAGTCCGGGCTCGGAGGCGAGGGAAAGCAGACCCAGAAGGCGATCAATGCCTTCCAGAAGGCCAACCCCAGCATCAAGGTCCACATCCTGGTGCTGTCTCCCAACTCCACGACCTTTCTCCAGCAGTTGGAGCAGCGGTTCATCGCGGGGTCGAGCAGCCCTGACGTGATCGAGTCGGACGTCACCTATCCCGCCAAGTTCGGCAAGGCCGGCTGGATCAAGAATCTCGGGAGTTTCAAGCCCAACCTGAAGCAGTTCTTCGGGACCGAGGTCGCCGCCGGGAAGTACCAGGGCAGGACCTACGCCATCCCCTGGTTCGACAACCCAGAGGGGCTCTTCTACCGGACAGACCTGATCAAGACGCCGCCGACATCGCCGGCCCAGGTTGTGTCCGACGCTGAAGCCGCGATGCAGGCCGATCCCTCGCTCAAGGAAGGCATCGCCTTCGAGGGTGAGAAGTACGAGGGCGCGATCACCGCGTTCCTCACCGTGGCCGGCGCCTTCGGCGGCAAGCTCAACCCTGCTCACCTCAACACCAAGGGCAACCGGGAGGCGCTCCAGTGGCTCTACGACGCCCTCTACGTGAACAAGATCGCGCCGGCGGCGGTGACCGGCTGGCAGGAGGGTAACGTCGAGAGCGAATTCCAGGCGGGCAACGCCGCCTTCGCGATCAACTACCCGTTCGTCGCCTCCTCGGTCGCGACCGCGGGCGGCCCGGCCAAGGGCCACGTCGGCTACATCCCCTTCCCGGCGCAGAAGGGCGGGATGCCCGGGGCGGCCCTGGGCGGTGAGATGTTGGCCATCAACGCCAAGTCATCCCACTCCGCCGCGGCTTGGAAGCTGATCCAGTACCTGACCAGTGCCAAGGTGGAGACGGCCCGCGCCATCGCCACCGGCGATCCGCCTTCCCTGCCCAAGGCCTACACCCCAGCCCTGCTGGCGGCGGCACCCTACTTCAAGCAGGTGGAGACCCTCAACAAGTACGCCCAGCCCCGGCCGGTCAACCCGAATTACCTGCAGATCTCCTCCGACCTCCAGACCATGCTCTCGTCCGTGTTCTCCAACCTGACCCAGCCCGCCCCGGCGCTTGCCCAGGCAGCTCCTTTGGTCAAGCAGGACGCCAAGGGCGGCTGAGGACCTCAGGACCAGCCCAGCCGGATAAAGGGGCCGCCGTGAGCACCAGATCGGTGGCGCGGCGGCTCCGCCTGCCTTCGCTGGGCGGCACCCCGCCCAGCGCGGGGGTGAGCCGCAAGGCTGACCGCCGCCTCGGCTACGCCCTGGTCGCGCCGGTGGTGATCCTGCTCCTGGCGGTCACCGGTTATCCGCTCGCCTACAACCTCTGGAACTCGTTTCACAACGTCATCCTCAGCAACCCCGGTGCGCCGCAGAACTTCGTCGGTTTGCAGAACTATCAGCAGCTGGCGACCGCGTCTGAATTCCCGGCCGCGTTGGCCCGGACCCTGGCCTTCATGCTGGTCTCGGTCGTGCTCGAGACGATCGCCGCCCTCGGTCTGGCCCTGATGCTCCACCGTGCCTTCCGGGGCCGGGGGTTTCTTCGCGCGGCGGTGCTCATCCCGTGGGCCGTTCCGACGGTGGTTTCAGCCCTGCTCTGGACGACCATGTTCGATCCCCGCAGCGGGTTCGTCGACTACGTGCTCGGGTTGCTCCACCTGCCCGGCTCGAACACCACCTGGCTGGCAGGTGAGTGGACGGCGTGGACCGCGGTCCTGGTCGCGGACGCGTGGAAGAACGTGCCCTTTATCGCGATCATCCTGCTGGCCGGGTTGCAGTTGATCCCCGGCGATGTTTACGAGGCGGCCCGTATCGACGGCGCCTCAGCCTGGCAATCCTTCCGTCGGATGACATTGCCGCTGCTGCGCCCGGCCCTGATGGTGGCGCTTATCTTCCGAACCCTGCAGGCATTCCTGGTGTTCGACATCATCTACATCATGACCGGCGGCGGCCCCGGTTCGACCACGGAAACCCTCTCCTACCTCAACTGGCAGGCGTTCCTGGTCTCCACCAACTTCGGCTACGGCGGGGCGATATCGATCAGCCTGGTGGTCATCTCACTGATCATCGCCGGCGGGATCGTGCTGGTGATGAGGCCGAAGACCTGATGGCCGACGCTTCTGTCACCAAGCCCCTAACCACCGGCGGCCGGGCCGCGGTTCCCGCCACCGGCCGCTGGCGGGGCAGCCGGGGCCGGCGCCGCCTCCTCGGCCAGGTGCTCTTCTACCTGGGTGTGGTCGTCGTCCTGCTGATCGCCCTCTTTCCCTTCTACTGGATCCTCCGGACATCCCTGGAAAACAACGCCGAATTCGTCCAGGGGGTCGGCGGCGCCAACGGCTTCCTGCCAGCCCACCTCACCCTCTCCTCCTACATCGACGATTTCACCCAGCTCCACTTTCTGACCCCCCTGCTAAACAGCGCGATCGTGGCGCTCGGTACCACAGCGGTCACCATCGTGGTCGCCTCCCTGGCCGGGTACTCACTGGCGCGGCTGCCGATTCGGGGTGGCGGCGCGATCCTCACCTTCGTGCTGCTCGCCGGCTTCTTCCCGGTGCTGGCCATGGTCGGTCCGCTGTTCTTGCTCTACCGCGACCTGGGCCTGCTCGACAACATCTACCCCTTGATCATCACCTACCTGGTCTACACGCTGCCGTTGTCGACATGGCTCTTGCGCAACTTCTTCGCCCAGATTCCAAAGGAACTGGAGGAGGCGGCCCTGGTCGACGGAGCGAGCCGGCTCCAGACCTTGCGCAAGGTGGTGATCCCGGTGTCGATCCCGGCAGTCTTCACCGCGGGAATCCTGTCGTTCATCCTGGCATGGAACGACTTCGCCTTCGCCCTCTCATTCCTGGACAGTCCGTCAAAGTTCACAGCGCCGCTGGCGATCGTGGTCTTCGGCCAGAGCCAGTTCCAGACCTTCTACAACCGCATCGATGCCGCGGTCGTGGTGATCACCATCCCGATCGCGATCCTGGTGCTGATCGCTCAGCGGCGGATAGTCAGTGGCCTGACCGCCGGTAGCCTGAAGGGCTAGGGCAAGGAGGAGGCGCAGCAGTGGCGACGATCGAGCTGGACCATGTAACCAAGGTCTACCCCAACAAGAACCAGGCGGTCTCCGAGCTCAACCTTGAGGTCGCCGACGGGGAGTTCATGGTCCTGGTTGGGCCCTCTGGATGTGGCAAGACCACGGCCCTGCGCATGGTGGCTGGCCTGGAGGAGATCAGCTTCGGCACCGTCCGGATTGGGGGCAAGGTGGTCAACGACCTGAGCCCGAAGGAGCGGGACGTGGCCATGGTGTTCCAGAACTACGCCCTCTATCCCCACATGACGGTCGCTGAGAACATCGGCTTCTCGCTCAAGCTGCGCCGCCTCGACAAGGCCGAGCTCAAGCGCCGGGTCCAGGACGCGGCTGAGACCCTGGGGCTCGAGACCATGCTCAACGTCAAGCCCGCCAGCCTGTCCGGTGGCCAGCGGCAGCGGGTGGCCATGGGCCGGGCCCTGGTGCGGGAGCCGGCCGCCTTCCTGATGGACGAGCCGCTCTCCAACCTGGACGCCAAGCTCCGGGTCCAGATGCGCGCCGAGGTCTCGCGGATTCAGCGCCGACTTGGAGTCGCCACCCTGTACGTCACCCACGACCAGACCGAGGCCATGACCATGGGGGACCGGGTCGCCGTTCTCGCCCACGGGGTGCTGCAGCAGTGCGAGCCGCCCCAGGCCCTCTACGACCATCCGGCCAACCTGTTCGTTGCCGCCTTCATCGGCTCCCCGGCGATGAACATCTACCAGGGCGAGATGACCTCCGCCAACGGCCGGATGATGGTTCGGCTGGGCGACCAGAGCATCCTCGTCCCCTCTTCCCAGCAGGAGGCCCGGCCCGCTCTGGCCGGCTACCAGGGACGCAGCGTCGCGGTCGGGATCCGCCCCGAGCACGTAGCGATCGGGCACGAGCTCCCCGAAGACCCGTCGGTGCTTCCCGCCGAGATCGACCTGCTCGAGTCGCTTGGTGCCGAGGTGATCGTCCACTTCCGGATCAAGGCCGATCACATCCGTCCCGAGGGGGCGGTGGCGGAGGGTGAGGACCAGACCCTGCCGATCACGATCGGGAGGTCGGGCAGCGACAAGACCGCGCCCGGAGTGGCCCGGGTGGATCCTCGGGTTCGGGTCAAGGTCGGCGAGACGGTGACGCTGGTGCCCGACACCGATCACCTGCAGTTCTTCGACCTCGACACGGGAGCGGCGATCACCTCCTGACGGGCTCGTGGTCCCGCTCGGAGATTGACAGCCCGGGGGACTGCCCCTAGGATCCAGCGATGGGCGCGGGAGCGGAGCTGGTGGAGTTGGAGCGGCTGCGCCGCGCGTCCCCGCCCGCCCGGGCGCGGCGCCGTCGGGACGCTGGTGAAATATCGCCCTCCCCCTGGCGTTATGCCCGATGCAACTGGAGAGGAGGAATCGCATCATGACCGACTCAGCCCACTCGAACGGCAAGCACGCTAGCGCGGCCAAGCAGCTGGGCCTTGCCTGGGAGGGCGCTCGCTGGCGCGAGATCAGCCGTCCCTACTCGCCGGAGGCGGTCATCCAGCTCCAAGGATCGATCCAGGTGGAGCACAGCCTCGCCCGCCGGGGCGCGGAGCGTCTATTCGAGATGCTGACCACCTCAGGCTACGTCCCCGCCCTGGGCGCGCTGACCGGGCAGCAGGCGGTCCAGATGGTCAAGGCCGGCCTCAAGGCGATCGACCTCTCCGGCTGGCAGGTCGCGGCGGACGCCAACCTCTCCGGGGAGACCTACCCGGACCAGAGCCTCTACCCCGCCAACAGCGCGCCCGCCCTGGCTAGGCGATTGAACAACGCCATGCTCCGGGCGGATCAGATCGCCTGGGCCGAGGGGCACCACGACGGCGACTGGGTGGTGCCGATCGTGGCCGACGCCGAGGCCGGCTTCGGCGGACCCCTGCA
>DATDII010000228.1:0-21424 GCA_036521135.1 Candidatus Dormiibacterota bacterium
CACCATCCCGCTGGTCACCGAGCGGAGCAGGGCCGGCATCGTGACCGCGAGCAGCACGCAGGAGAACTCGCTGATCGCGCAGGCAAGGATGGCGAGCCCGGCGTTCTCCCAGACCCCTGCGGGAAGCGCCTCTAGGGCACCAAGCGAACCGGTCTGGTGCTGGACCACCAGGACCACTCCGATCGCCGACAGGACGACAAAACCTATCAGCAGCACAAGGGCCAGCAGAGACAGCGCCATGATCTTGGCGGCGAGCAGCTGGCGGCGACCGGTGCCGCGGGCGTAGAGGACCCGAACCGTGCCCAGGTCGTACTCCATGCCCAATAGCCGCGACCCGGTCAGGAGCAGCGTGATCCCACCCCCCGCGGCAAAGAAGAGTGCCAGCGGATGGAGGATCTGGTAGAACCCTTTGCGCGGGTCGGTGAGGAGGTACTGCTGGTACTGCGGCTCGGTTGCGAAGAGCAGCATGAACAGGGCCAGGAAGAGCAGGCCGAGCCCGGACATCACCAGCGTGGGCCGATTGTGCCGGAGCTTGATCAGCTCGCCCCGGAAGGCTCCCCGAAAGGTCGGGCGCGCGACCTGGCGAACGCCGGGGAGGGGCTGGGCGACGCCTTGAGCGGTCATTCGCCGTCCCCGGTCAGCTCCAAGAACACCTCCTCTAGGTTGCGCTGCTGGCGGCCCAGGGCTTCTGGGACGAAGCCTGCCTGGCTGAGCATGGCGTTGAGGTCGCGCCCGCGGCCGCCCGGCGCCTCGGTCACGATCCGCCCCTGGCCGTCAAGGCGGGCACCCTGGCCCCAGGGCTGGCGGTGGAGAAGGTCCAGGGCCCCCCCGGGGTCCTCCACCTCGACCACGAAAGGACCACCCGACTCCCGGAAGTCCTCGATCCGGCCGACCTGGACCAACTCGCCCCGCCTGAGGATGGCTATGCGATCGCAGAGGCGCTCCACCTCACCGAGCACGTGGCTGGAGATGAAGACCGTCTTGCCGGTGTCGCGGAGCTCGCGGAGCAGGGAGCGGATCGCCTTGACCCCGGCCGGGTCCAGGCCGTTGGCGGGCTCGTCGAGGACGAGGAGGTCGGGGTCGTGGAGGAGCGCCACCGCCAGCCCCAGGCGCTGGCGCATCCCGAGCGAGTACGTGCCCACTTTGTCCCGCTGGCGCTGGTCGAGATCCACCAGCTCAAGGAGCGCCTCCGCCCGGCTGGGCGGCACGCCACCGAGGGGAGCGGCGAAGACCGACAGGTTGTCCCGGCCGCTGAGGTGGGGATACAGGGCCGGCGTCTCGACCAGGGGGCCGACCCGAGGGAGGACCTCGGCGCCGGCGCGGGCCACATCGCGCCCGAAGATCTCGACCCAGCCCGAGGTGGGGCGGATCAGGCCGAGCGCCATCCGCATGGTGGTGGTCTTGCCCGCCCCGTTCGGCCCCAGGAAGCCGAAGATCTCCCCGGCATGGACCTCAAGGTTGAGGCGCTCCACGGCGACCGTGGAGCCAAAGGCCTTGCGGAGGTCGTGGGTGGCCAGGACCGTGGCTCCAGGGGCCGGTTTGGGCAGAGCCGCGACGGCCACCCTCTGGTCCTCCCGGGTATCCGCCCCCTGCGGTACCTCGTCATCGCCGCGGGTCGGGGACCCGCCGGTGCTCACCCCGAGCATGATGGGGCATCGAGCCAAGGTCGGAGCCCCCCGCCGTGTTGACACGAAGCGCCATCCCCGGGTAGCGTCCCCGAGCGTGCTGAACGTAGCTGCCCTGGCGCGCCCTCGACCGGTTCTGGCCGACCTGGTCCCGGGCGAGCGCCTGCGCGATCTGCTCCTGGTGGTCGGCTACGCCGGGCTTGTCGGCCTCTCGGCCCAGATCTCGATACGGCTACCCTTCACGCCGGTACCGATAACCGGGCAGACGTTCGCCGTCCTGCTGGGAGGTCTGGCTCTGGGCAGCCGCCGGGGCGCGGCGGGCATGGTCCTATACCTGCTCCTGGGCCTCCTCGGAGTCCCCTGGTTCGCCAGCGGCGACCACGGATTCTCGATGCTCAGCGCGCCCAGCTTCGGGTACGTGATCGGCTTCGTCTTCGCCGCCGCGGCCCTCGGCTGGCTCGCCCGCCACGGACTGGATCGCCACCCGGTGACGGTGATCGCGGCCCTGGTGGTGGGCAATGCCGTCATCTACCTCTTCGGCGCCGGCTGGCTGGCCTGGCGCCTGCATCTGGGCACCTCCTCCGCCCTGTCCCTTGGCGTGACCCCCTTCCTGCTCGGTGACGCCCTGAAGGCAGCGCTCGCCGCCCTCCTCCTGCCGACCGCCTGGAAGCTGACCGGCCGCTCAGCCGGCCCGAGGGCGGATCGGCCTCAGTAGAGGCCGAGCTCGAGCTTTGCTTCGTCGGAGCACATGGTGTGCGGGTCCCAGGGTGGATCCCACACCAGGTCGACCTTGACCTCGCTGATCCCGGGCAGGAACTGGGTGGCCGCGTGGACCTGCGCCTCCAGCATCGGTCCGAGCGGGCAGTAGGGTGTGGTCAGGGTCATCGAGACGACCGCGTCCCCGCCCTGGCCCACGGTGACCCCGTAGACCAAGCCCAGGCTGACGATGTCGAGTCCAAGCTCGGGATCGATCACCTCTCGGAGCGCCTCGTGGATATCCTCGCCGGTGGCCATCGGGCCCGCTGTGGGCTCGGCCCCGGTCGAAGGCGCCGGCTCGCTCACCTCGGCCTCAGACGTCGGCTCTGCCATCTGGTCCCTCCAATTGGGTTAGACCCGCCTCGAGCGCGGTCCATGGCAGCATGGCGCACTTGATCCGGGCTGCGTAGCGGCGGACCCCCGCGAGCGCCTCGAGGTCGCCGATCTCCCCGAGGTCGGCCGGGTCGGCCCCCTCCAGCAGCAGGGAGCGAAACCGCGCGATCAGATCGCGGGTGTCGAGGACCGACTTGTCCTGGATCTCCTCGCTCATCATCGACGCGGCCGCCATCGATATCGAACATCCCTGACCCTCGAAACCGACCGCCTCGACCCGGCCCTGGCTAACCCGCAGGGTCAGGTCGACCTCGTCGCCGCAGAGGGGATTGTGGCCATGGGTGGCCACATCGGCCGGATCCACCAACCCTCGATGCCGGGGATGCCGGTAGTGATCGAGGATGATCTCCCGAAAGAGCTCGTCGTCGAGGGCGATCGGATTCAGCTGAGCCACGTACTCATCGTACGCCGCTCTGGAAATACGGGCGGGGACCGGGGCCAGTCCCCGGTCCCCGGCTGGGTTCGCGAAATGAGGCCTGCTGACGCGGGACGGCCACGGAGCGGGGCTTCAGACCCGGCTCAGGTCTCCGTGGGTGACCAGCGCGTCGAGAGAGTTCAGGTCCCGGCCGCAGTCCTCAGTCGGTCCCCAAGATGGTGAGAGACCGTTTAGTACTACCTTCTGGCATCGGCATTCCCTCCTTTTTCTTGGGGTACCGTCAGGGCCGGGGAGCGGTCCCCGGCAGACGGCCGGACGGCGCTGTCACCCCCTAGTCTAGGCCGGTCGCCCGGGGGCCGCGCACGCCGCCAGGTCCGGGTCTCGAGTCCTAGCGCAAGGGCTCAGGTCCCGAAGATGCGGTTGGCCTCGGCGAGCGCCCCGACCAGGGCGTCGACGTCAGCCCTCGTGTTGTACAGGTAGAAGCTCGCCCGCGCCGTCGCCGCGACCTGGAGGCTGCGCATCAGCGGCTGGCAGCAGTGATGGCCGGCCCGGATCGCCACCCCTTCGCGATCGACGATGGTGCCCACGTCGTGGGGGTGCACCCCGGCCAGGTTGAAGGACACGATGCCGAGCTGGTCCTTACCAGGACGCCCATAGCGGGTCAGCCCAGGTACCTCGGAGAGCATCTCTTCGGCGTACTCGGTGAGCTCGACGCCGTGCCGCTGGATCGCCGGCATGCCCACCCTTTCTAGGTATTCCACGGCAGCCTGGAGACCGGCCGCGCCCGCGATGTCGGGGGTTCCTGCCTCAAACTTGTGGGGAATCTCGTCCCAGCTGGTCTGCTCCAGGGTCACCACCGAGATCATCGATCCACCGGTGAGGAAGGGCGGCATCTCCTCCAGCAGCTGGGGCCGGCCGTAAAGGACCCCGATCCCGGTCGGGCCGCACATCTTGTGGGCGGAGAAGGCGTAGAAGTCGGCGTCAAGCTCGGCGATGTTCACCGGCATGTGGGGCACCGCCTGGGCGCCATCCACCAGCACCCGGATGTCCTCGGCGTGCGCCGCCTGGATCAGCTCGGTGATGGGATTCACCGTGCCGAGCACGTTGCTGACGTGGGTCACCGCCAGAAGGCGGGTCGGCGGTCGGAGCAGCTGGTCGGTCGCCTCCGGGTCGAGTCGGCCATCGCGGGTGACGGGAATGTACTCAAGCTGGCAGCCGGTCTGGTCACGAACCCGCTGCCAGGGCACCAGGTTGGAGTGATGCTCCATCTCGGTGCAGACGATGCGATCGCCAGGACCGAAGCGCTCCCGCGCGTACGCCTGCGCCACCAGGTTGATCCCCTCAGTGGTGTTGCGCACAAAGACGACTCCGCGGGGATCCGCTCCCACCAGCCGGGCGACGGACACCCGCGCCCCTTCAAAGATCTCGGTCGCGCGCTCGCCGAGGACATGAACACCCCGATGGACGTTGGCGTTCGCGTGGGCGTAATAGTCGGAGATTGCCTCGATAACCACCTGCGGCTTCTGCGAGGTCGCGGCGCTGTCGAGGTAGACGAGGTCGCGACCGTTCACCTGCTCCGCCAGAATCGGGAAGTCGGCGCGAATCCGCTCAGCGGGCAGGGCCGGCGCCAGCACTACAGCTCCTCCTCGCTGAGGGCGACCCAAACCTCGCCACCGCGCAACTCCACCTGATGGACTCGAACCGGCTCGACGGCGGGAAGGGAGATCGGCTCACCGCTGCGAAGGTCGAATTGGCTGCCATGCAAGGGACACTCGATGGCACACTCCCGGGGGTGCAGTTCTCCCTCCGACAGCGACGCCATCGCGTGACTGCAGGTGTCGTCGAGACAGTAGAACTCGCCATCAACGTTGAACACCGCGATCGGTAGTTCGCCCACCTCGACCCGGGCGGCGTGGCCAGGAGGGATAGCCTGGCCATCGCAGATCTGGATCCAGTCCGACATCACGCTGCCCGGCTGTGACCGGCCAGGGCCCCCGAGCGGGCGAGCTCTGCCAGCGCCTCCAGGACTAGCTCGCGACCGTACTCCCGCAGCGCCCCTTCTGGAAACGAGTCGACCACATCGGCGAAGAAGCCCTCGATGATCAGCCGGCGCGCCTGTTCTCGTTCGATTCCTCGGCTCTCGCAGTAGAAGAGCTGGTTGTCATCAATCCGGCCGGCGGTCGACCCGTGGGTGCAGCGGACGTCGTTGGCCAGGATCTCCAGGGTCGGGTTGCTGTCGGTCTTGGCCTGGGGGCTGAGCAGGAGGTTGCGGTTCTGGACGTAGGCGTTGGTCTTCTGGGCCCCTTCCTCGACGCGGATCAGCCCGGCATAGACCGAGCGCGATCGCTCGGCGGCGGCGACCCGGTAGAGGAGGTCACTCACCGCCCCTGGGGCGACGTGGTCCTGCAGGGTTTGGACGTCGCAGTGCTGTCGCTGCCGCCCGACGCAGAGGCCGACCAAGCGCGCGTCCGACCCCGGACCCAGCATCAGCGTCTCAAAGTACGACTTCTGCCAGGAGGACCCGAGCATGTTCCAGCGCACGTCGTAGCGGGCCTCCTGGCCGACCTGCGCACGCACGGTCGATTGCACGACCGTCCCGTCGCCGCAGCGCTGGAAGATGGCGTGGGTGAGATGGGCGCCGCGGCCCAGGTCGATCTCCACAACCGGGGCGAGCAGGCAGGGGTCGGCATCGGGCGAGACCCACTCCTCGACCACGGTCAGGCTGGCACCCTCCTCGAGCTTGATCAGCGTTCGAGGAAAGGCGGCACTCCCCTGGCTGACTCCGTGGAGGAGGCGGACATAGCCGGGGGGCTCCTCCCCTCGGCCGACGTGGATGCAAGCCCCGGCGCGGGCTCTGATCGTGTTGAGCGAGATCCACTTCCGCAGCCCGGGGGGAGCGACCGTCCCCATCACCCCCTCCCAGAGCCGCCCATCAGCGGCCAGCCCCTTGCCCAGATCCAGGGCGACGGGCACGGGGCCGGATCCCGGGGCCGGTGGCCCGGCCAGGTTGCCACGCTCGTCCGTGACGACCAGGGACGAGACCGCGTCAGTCCTCAGCTGGCTGTCCAGGGCGGCCGCCAAGTAGGGGGGGAGCCGGCCGGGTCCAAGCTCGTCGGGCTCGGCCCAGGCGGCCGGATCGAGCTTGTCGATCTGCGGCGTCCTGCGCCAGTCCTCATCCCTGGTGGAGGCGGGCCAGGGCACCTCCCGGTACGCTGCCAGAGCGGTCTGGCGCTGGGTGGCGAGCCAGCTCGGCTCGCCACCGCAAAGGGCGGCCGGGATGGCATCCTCCCGTGTCATCCCGGGGGGTGGCGACGTCTCGGTCAAGGGCTGGTCGGCCCCTCCCTGGGACAGCCGGCTGGGTCGGGCGAGAGCCTCACCCGACGCTACCCTCCATCTGCAGGGCGATCAGTCGGTTGAGCTCGAGCGCGTACTCCATCGGCAGCTCTTTGACGAACGGCTCGATGAAGCCGTTGACGATCATCGCCGTCGCCTCCTGCTCCGAGATCCCTCTCGACTGCAGGTAGAAGAGCTGCTCGTCGCCGACCTTGCTCACGGTCGCCTCGTGTCCGATCTGGACATCCTCGGCTTCCACATCCATGTAGGGATAGGTGTCGCTCCGCGCCTGCTCGTCGAGGAGGAGGGCGTCGCAGCGAACGCTCGAGCGCACGTCATAGGCCTTGGGGTAGACCTTGAGGTGGCCGCGGTAGGACGTCCGGCCGGTCCCCTTGGAGACCGACTTGCTGACGATGGTGCTGGTGGTGTTGGGGGCGACATGGATGACCTTGGCGCCCGCGTCCTGGTGCTGACCATCTCCGGCAAAGGCCACCGAGAGCACCTCACCGTGGGCGCCCTCCCCCATCAGGTAGATGGAGGGATACTTCATCGTCACCTTGCTGCCGAGGTTGCCGTCGATCCACTCCACCACCGAGTGCTCCTTGGCGATGGCCCGCTTGGTCACCAGGTTGTAGACGTTGTTGGACCAGTTCTGGATCGTGGTGTAGCGGACGTGGGCGTTGGGCATGGCGATGATCTCGACCACCGCGCTGTGGAGCG
Source organism: Candidatus Dormiibacterota bacterium (assembly GCA_036521135.1). Lineage (GTDB taxonomy): Bacteria > Chloroflexota > Dormibacteria > Aeolococcales > Bog-877 > Bog-877. The sequence goes on from DATDII010000228.1 coordinate 7,204, forward strand.
AGTCCTTGCTGTAGGTCGGAGCGGTGCATCCCTCGATGTAATGGACGAAGCTCCCCTCCTCGGCAATGATCAGGGTCCGCTCGAACTGGCCCATGCTCTCGGTATTGATCCGGAAGTAGGCCTGCAGGGGGATGTCGACCCGGACCCCAGCTGGGACGTAGACGAATGATCCGCCCGACCAGACGGCCGAGTTGAGGGCGGCGAACTTGTTGTCGTTCGGGGGGATCACCGTCCCGAAGTACTTGCGGAAGATCTCGGGGTGCTCCCGAAGGCCGGTGTCGCAGTCGGAGAAGAGGACGCCCAGCTTCTCCAGATCCTCACGGATGGAGTGGTAGACGACCTCACTCTCGTACTGGGCTGAGACCCCCGCCAAGAACTTGCGCTCCGCCTCCGGGATGCCGAGCCGGTCGAAGGTCCGCTTGATCCCCTCTGGGACCTCTTCCCAGGTTCGGCCCTGCTCCTCGGCCGGCCGAACGTAGTAGTAGATCTCGTCGAAGTCGATCCCGCTGAGGTCGGCACCCCAGCTCGGCATCGGCCGCTGGCGGAAGTGCTCGAGCGCCTTGAGCCGGAACTCGAGCATCCAGGCGGGCTCCCCCTTGCGACGGGAGATGTCGGCCACCACCTCGGGCGAGAGCCCACGCTCGGCTCGGAAGACGAACTGGTCGCCATCGTTGAAGCCGTACTTGTAGTCCTTGGTCAGATCCTTGGCGGCGACTGCCATCTGCTTTTCCTCGCTTTTCCCCACCGAGAGGAGTATTCCGACCTGATAGTAGGTATTTTACCTCGCTACGCCGCCGGCTCGTCCTTGAGCTCGAGCCCGGCGGCTCGCAGCATCGGGTCGTACCCGTCCTTCTCGATTCGCTCGACCAGCTCACGGCCCCCCGAGGCTATGACCCGTCCGGCGGCCATGACGTGGACCTGGTCGGGCTTGATGTAGTCGAGAATGCGCTGGTAGTGGGTGATGATCAGGACACCCATCCCATCGCTGCGAACCCGGTTCACGCCTTCGGCGACAGTACGGAGGGCGTCCACGTCGAGCCCGCTGTCGGTCTCGTCCAAGATCGCCATCTCAGGCCGCAGGATGGCCAGCTGGACGATCTCCATTCGCTTCTTCTCCCCGCCCGAGAAGTTGTCGTTGATATACCGGGACATGAAGGCTGGATCCATCTTGAGAGCGGCCATCTGCTCGCGGACCAGCTTGAGGAAGTCCCGGGCGGCCATGGCCTTGCCCTGGCCCTTGAGGGCGGCGCGGAGGAAGTTGACCGTGGTCACTCCCGGGATCGCGGTCGGGTACTGGAGGCTGAGGAAGAGGCCCATTCGGGCTCGCTGCTCGGGGAGCATCCCAAGAACGCTCTCTCCCTTCCAGCGGATCTCGCCCTTGCTGACCTGGTACTTGGGATGGCCCATGACGGCATATCCCAAGCTCGTCTTCCCGGCACCGTTCGGCCCCATCAGGGCGTGCACTTCGCCCTGCGGCACGGCCAGGGTCACGCCGGAGAGGATCTGCTTTCCGTCGACAGCGACCTCGAGATTGGTGATCTCGAGCTTGGGCGTCGGCTCAGACACCAGCTGGCTGCTCCGCCGGTCGGGACAGCGGCAAGCTGCCAACCGGGCACTCGGCAGCGATCATCCCCGGCTCCCGCATCATGTCGGCGAGGGTGGTTCCGCCCAGAACCTGCTTGACCGCCTGCTGCAGCCGGCCCCAGAGCGGGCGGCTCAGGCACTCCGGCTCCCTGGCGCAGGCGCCGGCATGGTAGTTCTCAGCCAGGCACTCGACCGGTGCCACCGGGCCCTCCATGAGCTCCACGACCTCAAGAACGGTCACGTCCTGCGGTTGGCGCGCCAATCGGTATCCCCCGTGCAGCCCCCGGGTTCCCTCGACCATCCCCGCCCGGCGGAGCGGACCCACCAGCTGCTCCAGGTATGCCAGCGGCATCGCCTCGCGGCGGGCGATCTCGGCCAGGCTCAGGGGAGGGCCGCCATGCGCCTTGGCGAGCTCGGTCATCATCCGCAGGCCGTAGTGGGCCCGTGACGAAATGCGCATCGCCACCGGCGCCTGGCCGCTAAATCCGACTGCCATGCCGCCATTTTACGGGGGAGCCTCTCTGGACCGGGGCTGGGAAGGTGTCCCAGACCGGGTAGAGCCAGGCCGCCCTACTGGATGAGCGCCCCCTCCCGGAGGGCTGCGACCTCCTGGCAGATCAGTCTGCCAGCGCGCTCCACCTCCGCCTCGGTGGTCGAGCGGCCCAGGCTAAGGCGCAGGTGGGCCGACGCCAACTCGGGGGAGAGCCCCATGGCGAGCAGGACGTGAGAGGGAGCCAGCGAGCCGCTGGTGCAGGCCGAGCCGGCCGAGCCAAAGATCCCGACCCGGTCCAGGCGGAGGAGGAGAAGCTCACCCTCTAAGCCGGGAAAGGCGAAGGTGCAGAAGTTCGGCAGGCGCCCTTCGGGCCCTGCTCCGGTCGGGACGGCATCCGGGACACCGGTCAGGACTCGCCGGGTGAGTTCGGTCGTGAGCGCCAGCTGGCGGTCCATCTCCTCGTCCCGCTCGGCCTCCGCCAGCTGGACGGCGGCGCCGAACCCAACCACCCCGGGGACGTTCTCGGTGCCCGAGCGTCGGGTCCGCTCCTGGCCCCCTCCCGTGATCACCGGGTCGAGCGTGGTGCCGTGCCTGACAAAGAGCGCGCCCACACCCTTTGGTCCGTAAACCTTGTGCGCCGAGACGGTGAGCAGGTCAACGCCCAGGGCCTGGACATCGATCGGGAGCTTGCCCAGGGCCTGGGTCGCATCGGTGTGGAAGAGGGCGGCCGACCTGGCATGGGTCAGGGCCGCCAGCTCCTCGACCGGCTCAACCGTCCCGACCTCGTTGTTGGCCAGCATCACCGAGACCAGCACGGTGTCCGGCCGCAGCGCCTCGGCCAAGTCGTCGGGTGAGACCCGGCCCGCCCGGTCCACTTTGAGCTCGGTCAGCTCAAGCCCCTCCCGGCGAAGATCCCGGGCCGTTTCAAGAATCGCCTCATGCTCGATCGCCGACACGATGAGGTGGCCCTTCCCCCGATGGCCTCGGACCACGCCGCGGAGGGCGAGATTGTCGGCCTCACTTCCGCTACCCGTGAACACGACCTCCCTGGTCCTAGCGTTGAGGGCGGCGGCCAGCTGATCTCGAGCCGTGTCCACCAAGGCTCGCGCGGCCCGGCCCACGGAGTGGACGCTCGACGGATTGCCGAACGACCCGGTCAGAGCCGAGGCCATTGCCTCGAACACCTCAGCCCGGAGGGGGGTCGTGGCCGCGTGGTCTAGGTAGACCCCCGGCTGCTCTGCCAGGTCGGCCCCCGCCTCAGTCGTTGGCCCGCTCTTTGAGGAGGGCCGTCAGTGGCCCGGTGTAACCGCTCAGGGTCCGATGGAGCTGGAGCAGCTCGTCGTTGCTGATCGGGTCGGCCGCCTCCACCGTGCTGGCGACCGTGACCTCCTCGTCGGCTCCCTCGGCATCCTCCGAGGACGCCAGCTCGAGGGCCACCAAGAACGCCAGCTCGCAGTTCCGGCAGGTGACCTCGACCGTGTACTTCGGCCCGTCGTGGTCCAGCTGCCTCAGCTTGCAATCGGCCAGCGAGCGCCGACACATCGGGCACCGAAATGCTCCAGCTCTCTCTCGCAGGAATGCCAAGATGTCCATCTCTTCCTCGATCGAGTATACCCGGCCCGCCTGAGATCAACCTGAGTACCGAACGAAAGCCAGGCTCAGGCCGAGAGGCGGCCCAGAACGTCCTCGGTGAACTCCTCGGTCCGGGCATGGCCGCCAAGGTCAGCGGTCCGGACCCCGGAGCTGACCGCGGCCATGGTCGCCTGCCGGATCCGGGTGCCATAGTCGACCAGGAAGCCGTCGGCAGTGTGCTCCAGGAGCGCCGCTGCCGCCAGGATCATGGCCATCGGGTTGGCGATGTGCCGCCCCATCAGGGCCGGCGCGGTCCCGTGCGGAGCCTCAGCCATGAACAGGCTGGGCCGACTGGACTCGTCGAAGCCGATCAGCAGGGACTCGCTGCCCGCCAGGGTCCCGTAGAGGGCGAGGACCAGGTCGGAGAGGATGTCTCCGTCGCGGTTGAGTGCCGGGATCACCAGCCGGTCGTCCCGGGTCAAGATCAGGGCGAAGGTGGCATCGATCAACTGCGGCTCGTAACCGACGCCCGGGTGCCGGCGGCTGGCGGCATCCAGCTCCTCCTTCAGCATCCCCTCGTAGACGGGGGAGACGGTGAACTTGGGCCCGCCGAAGACCGTGGCCTCGGTCCGGGCCGCCTCGACAAAGGCGAACTCGGCCACCCGCCGGCAATGGTCGCGGCTCACCTTGGTGGTCCGGTAGGCGAGCTCGTCACCCTGCTCGCCCTCGCGCCACTCCAGCGCACCGTAGGCGTCGTCGACGGCCATGCGGACCACGGTGATCGGGGCGTGGACCCCGCCCAGGGGCGGAACCCCGGGAATCCGCCGACCCGTGCGGACGATCACGTCGCCGCCCACCTCGGCCCGGAGGATCGCGTTCGGGCTCCCGACCGTGTCCCCCAGGCCCTCGGGGGTGATCGTGGCTCCCTTGAGGCCAAAGTGGCTGGCCTTCATCATCAGCGCCGCCTCGTGAACCACGCCGTTCTGGCTGGCCCGGCGGGCCTGCAGGCTGAGATCGACGTGCTCAAGGCGGAGGCGGGACAAGAGCGGGGGGACGTCGAGCAGGCGCAGCGCCTCGACGAGGAGCTCCTCCCCGGTCTCATCCCCGTGGAGCACGGTGATGGTGGTCTTGGTCACCGCTACCCGCTGGTCAGGCGGCGGAAGGCCTCCGCGTAGGCGATCCCGTGGGGCTCGCCCAGCCTCGCCATCCGCTCCAGAACGCGTGGCGAGACATCCTCCCCGGGGGTGTGCTGGCTGCGGTGGCGGGCGAGCGCGGCCAACTTGCGCTCGACCTTGCTGGTGACGTCGACGAAGTGGTCCGGGTTCTCCGTCCCGACCACCCAGACCTCCCTGACGGAGTGGGGTTGGAGGCCGCTCGCCAGCAGCTCGGGATAGGCGTGCGGGTTGCGGGCGTACGGGTAGACCGCCTCGATCGCCAGCTGGCCTGCAGCCAGGTGGTCAGGGTGGTTGCCGTACAGGCTGGCGTAGTTGCGCACCGCGTTCTGGCAGATGATCCGGTCGGGCCGACGCTCCCTGATGATCTTGACCAGCTCGCCCCGCAGCTGGTCGGTAACCCGGAGCTGGCCATCGGGCTGGCCCAGGAAGACCACGTCCCGGACTCCGAGCACCTCGGCCGCCTCCCGTTGCTCGCTCTGGCGGATCCGGGCCAGCTCGGGCTGGGGAATGGTGAGGTCGGCGGCCCCGGCAGCCCCGTCGGTGCAGATGACATAGGTGACGTCGACGCCACGGTCGGCCCAGCCGACCACGGTTCCCGCGGAGCTGAACTCGGCGTCGTCGGGGTGAGCGACCACGACTAGCGCGCGGTCAAAATTCTCCAGTTCCATCGAACTCATGATCCTTCCCTGTTAGGATACGGGTCCCACGGCAAGCCCCCGCGGCCGTGACCCGTGGCACCCACGCGGAGATCTCGGCCATGATTTTTCTCAGCGAGCTCCTGCGCGCAACCGTCGTCGATGTGCGCCAACACACGGTGGGTACCGTCCGCGACCTGGTCGCGCGTATGGGGGAGCCCTATCCACGGGTGACCGGGCTCGTGGTCAGCCACCGCGGCCGGGATGCCCTCATCGTTCCCTGGGGCGCGGTCCGCCAGTACACCGAGCGGGAAGTGAGCCTGCGGGAGCCGGAGGCCGAGCTGGCCCGGCACGAGCCCGGGGAGGATGAGCTGTACCTCAGCCGTGATGTCCTCGACAAGCAGCTGATCGACACCGACGGCCGGCGGGTGGTCCGCGTCAACGACCTCCAGTTGGCCAATGTCGGCGGCAAGCTGCTCGTGGTCGGAGTCGACATCGGCGGCAGGGGCCTGCTCCGACGGCTCGGGATGGAGGAGATGGGAAAGCGGGTCGCCCGCGCCCTCCACCGGGACTGGGCTCAGAAGTTCATCGCCTGGGACACGGTCGAGACCCTCCGCGGCGACGGCCGGAGCATGCGCCTGCGGATGTCCTACAAGAAGCTGGCCCGTCTCCATCCCGCGGACATCGCCGACATCGTCGAGCAGATGAGCAACGCCGACCGCCAGGCGGTCTTCGCCAGCCTCGACGACGAGACGGCCGCCGACACCCTGGAGGAGACGGACGAGACGGTGCAGGCACAGATTCTGGAGCGGCTGTCCCTGGAGCGCGCCGCCGACATCCTCGAGGCGATGGCCCCCGACGAGGCTGCCGACCTGCTGGCGGACCTCTCGCCGGAACGCCGGGCCGAGCTGATCGCCGAGATGCAGACCGAGGAGGCAGAGGATGTCCAGGAGCTGCTCGCCTACGGCGAGGACACCGCCGGGGGCCTGATGACTCCCGACTTCGTCGCCATTCCCCAGCGCCTCACCGCCGCCCAGGCGATCGAGCGGATTCGGGAGCTGGAGCCAGAGGCCGAGTCGATCTACTACATCTTCGTGATCGACGCCGAGGAGCGGCTGCGGGGCGTGCTCAGCCTGCGCGACCTGATCGTCGCTGGGCCCGAGACACCGGTGTCGCAGTTCATGATCCGCAAGGTCTTCTCGGTGCCCCTGGGCGAGTCGCCGGTCGAGGTGGCGTCCGTCCTCGCCAAGTACAACCTCTTGGCGGTCCCGGTGGTTGACGAGCAGGACCGGATCCAGGGCATCGTCACCGTCGACGACGTCCTGGCCGAGGTCCTCCCGCCTCACCTCCGGCGCCGGGTGAGGACGGGGGCGTGAGAACCGTCGTGACGCGAGGACTGGGCCGGGTGGCCGCCCGGTTGCGCGCGCCCCGGAGTCGTGATGAGCCCCCGTCACGAATCTGGGGGCCTGGCCCCCGAGAACCCAGGAGCCGGGACTCCCTCAACCGTTGACGGGGGCCGCCGCCGGAGTCTGACTCCAGCGGTTCGCTGGCCGCGCCGACCAGCTCCTCGGATCCCGCCGATCCTGCCCCGCCGCCTCCGCCCACGCCGGCTCCCGCGGGTCTGGCGTTTCTTGGCGATCCTAGGCCCAGGCCTGATCGCCGCCAACGCCGGCAACGACGCGGGCGGGATCGCGACCTACTCCCAGGCGGGAGCTCAGACCGGCTACGAGCTCCTCTGGGCGTTGCTCCTGATCGTGGTGGCGGTGATCGTGGTCCAGGAGATGGCGGCCCGCCTCGGGGTCAGCACCGGCAAGGGCCTGATGGCGCTGATCCGGGAGGAGTTCGGAGTCCGCTGGGCGCTGGTGGCGGCGGCGGTGGTGATCGTCGCCAACGGTGGCACCACCATCGCCGAGTTCGCCGGCGTGGCCGCCGCCCTCCAGCTGTTCGGCCTGCCGCCGGAGCTGAGCGCTCCGCTGACCGGGGGGCTCCTCGGCTGGCTGGTGCTGCGCTCCAACTACGCGCGGGTGGAGCGGGTCTTCCTCGCCATGGGCGCGGTCTTCGTCGCTTACATCGTCACCGTCTTCGTGGTCCACCCCGACTGGGGCCGGGCCGCCCACGACGCCTTTGTGCCCACCTTCTCCGGCAGCGGCGCCTTTGTCTTCCTCTTGATCGCCTTCATCGGGACGTCGGTGACGCCCTACATGCAGCTCTACCTGCAGTCCGCGGTTGCGGACAAGGGCACGGCCGAGTCCGACTACGGATACGTACGCACGGAGGTGATCGCCAGCAGCATCCTCGCCGACGTGGTGGTCGCCTGCATCGTCATCACCGCGGCGGCCACCCTGCACGCCCATGGTGTCGTCAACATCACCACGCCCGGCCAAGCGGCGAGGGCCCTCAGCCCACTGGTCGGGCCTGCCGCCAAGTACCTCTTTGCCGTGGGTCTGCTCGGGGCCTCGCTCCTGGCTGCCGGAGTGCTGCCACTGTCAACCGCGTTTGTGGTCGCCGAGGCCTTTGGCACGGAACGCGGACTCTCCAGCTCGGTCCACGAAGCCCCAGTGTTTTACGCGGTTTTCGTGGGCCTGCTGAGCGCCGGCGGGATTTGCGTCCTCATCCCCGGAGTCAATCTCATCGCCGTGCTCCTGGTCACCCAGGTGGTGGACGGCATCCTCCTGCCGGTGGTTTTGGTGTTCATGCTCCGGCTCAGCAACAACGTGCGCCTGATGGGTCGCCACGTCAACGGTCGGGTCGCCAACCTCGTCGGCGGGACGACGGCGGCGGTGCTCATCTTTCTCACCCTGATCCTGCTGTTCGACACCGTGTTGGGCGGCTGACTCGCCCAGTCCTCAGAGCAGCCCGCCTGGCCCGAAGGCTGAGATGGCGCGCCGGGCGGCGACACCCCCGTCCACCAGCCCCTGGTCGATCGCCCCTTGGTCGCACCGCCGGAGCTGGGCCAGGCGCCCGATCACACCCCCGGCCAGGGCATCTCCGGCTCCGGTCGGGTCGACCACGGCCGGCCCGGTCGCGGGGGCGACTCGGCTCACCCGGCCGGAGGACACCACGAGGGCGCCCTCGGCACCCAGCTTGAGGACCAGAGCGGTCAGGTGCCAGCGCTCCACGCCGGCCTGGGCGGCGTCTACGGGATCGGGAGGTGCCGATGGCAGCAGGGCCCTGAGCTCGGCCTCGTTGGCGAAGAACAGGTCGCAGCGGAGGAGCAGGTCCTCGAGCAGGTCCCGCTCTGTTGTCGCGAAGTCGCGCATGGTGTCGAGGGCGACCACCTGAGGCGAGCTCTGGTCCAGGACCTCGATCTGGCGGACCGGCGGCATCGACCCCAGAAACAGGATCTCGCTGCGGCGGAGTGGGGCGGGCAGATCGGGCCGCCACTCGCGATACACGCCCAGGCTCTGCTCCTCGCTCAAGGGAACAGGGTCCGCCAGGCGATGCTCGGCACGCCAGCGGTAGGTGGCGCCGGGGAGGGCGGCGACCCCGGAGCGATCGACCGCGGCCGAGTCGAGGAGCGCCAGCAGGGGGCCGCCATCGGCCCCGACGGCTGCCGCGACGCGGACCGGGCAGAGCCGCCTGGCCGCCAGCGAGAAGTACAGGGCGGAGCCGCCTGGGACAGCCCGCGCCGAGCCCGCCGAACTGGTCAGGTCGTCGAAGCCAAGGGTGCCGGCGGCGGTCACCGACCAGGCGGCGGCCCCGACCTCGCTAGGAGGCTGGGAAGAGAGGGATGACAGAGGCCAGTCCCCGGGTGCGCTCGTCCTGAGCGGCACGCATCAGCCGGGCCTGCACCTGAAAGAGGATCCGGCCCACGTGGTCTGGATTCCGATTGACCCCGAGCGCCGCCCGGAGTCCCGGATCGACCGACCGAGCCATGACCGCAACCCGCTCGAAGACCCAGCTATCGACCCGGGGAACCGTCTGAAGCCGGCAGCGCTCGACCTGCTCCAGGAGCACGTCCGAGGCGGCCAGCCGCTGCTGGGGTGTGCGCCGGTGGCGAGAGCGAAACGCGAGCTGGGCCCTGGCCGCGGCGATCTGGAGCGCGGTCACTTCGTAGGGGTTCGTATAGGCGGCGCCCAGCGACATGCGCGCCATCATACCCACGCCTGAGTTGGCCTATCCTCAGGTGGAGATGAGCCCGCCCGAGCCGACCGCCGAGATGCTGATCCTGAGCGAGGAGCGCTTCGTCGGGCGCTTGCTCCGGGTGACGGTGGATCGAGTCCAGCTCGGCTCCGGCTCCGAGGCCGAGCGCGAGGTCGTCCATCACCCGGGCGGCGTCGGGGTGATCGCGATCGCCGACGACCGCTCGGTGCTGCTGGTGCGGCAATACCGCCATCCGGCTCAGGAGATGCTCTGGGAGATCCCCGCCGGCGGCCGTGAGCCCGGCGAGTCACCTCTGGAGACGGCTCAGCGCGAGCTGGCCGAGGAGACCGGGTACGCGGCCGAGGCCTGGCTCGGCGTTGGGGCAACCTTTCTGGCCCCGGGCTACAGCACCGAGCTCCTCTGGTATTTCCGTGCCAGCGGGCTGACCAAGACCGGCGACGCCCATCCGGATCAGGACGAGGAGCTGGAGGCCCGGTCCTTCAGCCCGACCGAGGTGGCCGGGCTCGTCTTCCGCGGCCAGCTTCGGGACGCCAAGACCCTGGCCGGCCTGGCCTTGGCGGGTGCCCTCGACCTTGCCTCAGCAACACCGGGCGGCCCCACCTGGGGAGGCGACCCCCTGTGATCTCGGAGGAGCTCGAGGTCGACACCTCGACCGCCTGCGTGGTCGATCTGACCTCCCAGCTGGGCGCCTTCTGCGCCGACAAGGGCGATGGCCTGGTCAACGCCTTCGTGCCCCACGCCACCGCGGCGCTGGTCGTGATCGAAGTCGGGGCCGGGACCGACGCCGACCTGCTCGCCTGGCTGACCCGGGCCCTGCCCCCGGAGGCTCCTTACCGGCATCGCCACGGCCGCCCGGGCCATGGGGCAGATCACCTCGTCCCCGCCGCCCTGGGCAGTTCGGTCACGGCTCCCGTGATCGCGGGCAGACCCCAACTGGGCGCCTGGCAGAGCCTGGCCCTGGTCGACACCAATCAGGACCATGGCCGCCGGCGCGTCCGGCTCAGCTTCCTCAAGGGCTAGGCCGGGAAGCCCTAGCGTTGCCCGGCGCTGCCGGGCTAGCCCCGGGCGGGAGCGTCGATCTGAGCGGCGGGGACGACGCCTAGGCGCCCGGCCCGGTAGTCCTCGAAGGCCTGCTTGAGCTCGTCCGCCGTGTTCATCACGAAGGGCCCGTACTGGGCGACCGGCTCCCCAATCGGGTGTCCACCGATCACCAGGATGTCCAGGGTGGGAGTGTGGCCGTCCTGCTCCCGGTTGGCGGAGACGGTGAGCGCAGCTCCTTCACCGAAGACGACCAGTTGGCCGGTCCCGAACCGAGCCCCGGCGGCGCCAGCGGCACCGTCACCGGAGAGGGCGTAGACCAGGGCGTTGAAGTCAGGGCGCCAGGGCAGTACCAACTGTGCCCCCGGGGTCAGCGTGACATGGGCGAGGGCGATTGGAGTGTGGGTGATGCCGGGCCCGGAGTGGCCCGCGACATCGCCCGCGATGACCCGGACCAGGGCGCCGCCGTCGGGCGAGGACAAGAGGGTGACCTTGCCCGCGCGGATGTCCTGGTAGCGAGGTGGCGACCACTTCATGGCCGCGGGCAGGTTTACCCAGAGCTGGATCCCGTGGAACAAACCTCCCGACATCACCAGTCGCTCGGGAGGCGTCTCGATGTGGAGGATCCCCGCCCCTGCCGTCATCCACTGGGTGTCGCCATTGGTGATCAGGCCCCCGCCACCGTTCGAGTCCTGGTGCTGGAAGGTGCCGTCGATCATGTAGGTCACGGTCTCGAAGCCGCGGTGGGGGTGCCACGGGGTTCCCTTGGGCTCGCCGGGTGCGTAGTCGACCTCGCCCATCTGGTCCATGTGCACGAAGGGATCGAGCTCGGCCTTGCCGACCCCGGCGAACGCCCGCCGGACCGGGAAACCCTCACCCTCGAGGGCGCTCGGGGCCAGGGTGATCGACCTCACCGGCCGACTCACGGTGAGCGCCGGGTCCAGCTGCGGGACCCGGGGCAGGGTCAAGGGGTTGTCCGCGGTGATCGCCGGCATGCTCGCCTCCTGGTCTGATGACGCGGGTCAGGGTTGTTGCACGTGCAATCATAGCCCCCTGAGGGGGCGTCCAAACTACGCGCTCGCCGCCTCCCGGCCGTGGAGGCCCTGCTGGCGGGCGGCGATGATCCTCTGGGCGACCTGGTCGGGCACCTCCTCGTAGTGGTCGAACTTCATGACGTAGCGGCCCCGGCCCTGGGTCACGGCCCGAAGCTCGATCGGAAACTGGTACATCTCGGCGAGGGGCACCCGAGCGGTCACCTGCTCGAGGTCGGTACCCACCGGGTTCATCCCGCCGATATGACCACGGCGCGAGTTGAGGTGGCCGATGACCTCGCCCATGTGGGCGGCGGGTACCGTCGCCACGACCTCCATCACCGGCTCGAGTAGATATGCGCCGGCCTTCTGGGCCGCCTCGCGCATGGCCATCGCCCCGGCGAGCTGGAAGGCGATGTCCTTGCCGTCGACAGGGTGGGTGGACCCGTCGACCAGGCGAACCTTGACGTCCACGATCGGATACCCGGCCAGCGCGCCCTGCTCCAGGGTCTGCCGCACTCCCTTCTCGACCGACAGCCGGAAGGGCTGGGGGATCGCTCCTCCGAAGATCTTGTCCTCCCAGACGAACCCGGAGCCGCGGGGGAGGGGCTCGACCTCGATCGTGCAGTCGCCGTAGAGGCCGGCGCCCCCTGACTGCTTCTTGTACTTGTGCTGCTGCCGGGCCGGTCCCTTGACGGTCTCTTGGTAGGGAACCTGAGGGACGGCCAGCACGGCCTCGACCTGGTACTTCCGGCGAAGCTTCTCCAGGGTGACCTCGAGGTGGACGTCGCCGAGGCCATGTAGCAGCGTCTCATGGGTGTTCGGCTCGTGCTCGATCCGAATCGTCGGATCCTCCTCCAGGATGTGGGCCAGCCCGGCGTGGATCTTTTCCTCGTCGCCTTTGGACTTGGGCCGGATCGCCATGGTGTAGGAGGTGGGTGGAAACGCCGGCGCCGGACTTGCCTCGCCACCCTTGGGTCCGAGGGTGTCCCCGGTGGCGACATGCAGCAACTTGGTTGCGGCGCCGATCTCGCCAGCGACCAATTGCGACACCGGCTCCAGGGCCTTTCCCTTGGGGCGCATCGGCCGGGCGATTCGCTCCTCGGCGCCGGTTCGGCTGTTGAAGAGGTGGGCATCGCCCGCGAGGGTGCCGCGAAGCACCCGGAAGTAGGAGATCTTGCCGAAGGGGTCGGCCACCGTCTTGAAGAAGTAGAGACTGGGCGGCCCGCTCTGGGGTGGCGCTGGGTTGATCCGGCTGAGGCAGGTGGCGAGGGCATCTAGGACTGGGGTGGCGCCCAGGGCATGGGCCGGGGCGGCCACCAGGACGGGCGCCAGCCGGCCCTGGGCTGTCGCCTCGTGAAGGGCAACGAGCAACTGCTCCGGAGACGGCTCCTGCCCATCCAAGTAGCGCTCCAGCATCTGGTCGTCGGTCTCGGCGACGGCCTCCACCAGCTCTTGGCGGCGGCGGGCGACCTCGTCCACAAGCTCCGCCGGGCAGTCGACCTCGGTCGAGCCGCCCTGGTCGTCGAACCGAAGACCGTGCCCCGAGAGCAGGTCGACCGCGCCCTGGAAGGAATGCTCGGACCCGATCGGGATCTGGAGGGCTATCGGTCTGGGGCTCAACCGACCCTGGAGCCCGGCGTAGGTGGCCCAGAAGTCGGCGTGCTCCTTGTCCAGCTTGGTAACGACGATGAGGCGGGGCAGCTCGCGCTCCGCGAGCAGGTCCCAGGTGCTCTCGGCGCCGACTGGGGGCTGGCCCCCGGCGTTGGCCCCCACGACCAGAACCGCGGCGTCGGCGACCGAGAGCGCCTCGAGTACCTCGCCCTCGAAGTCCTGGAAGCCGGGCGTGTCCAGGAGGGCTACGTCGGCTTCCTTCCAGCGCAGGCAGGCGATTCCCAGCTGGACCGACATGTGGCGGCGCTGCTCCTCCGGCTCGTAGTCAAGCAGGGCGGTTCCCTGATCCGTCGAGCCCAACCGGGGAGATGCCCCGGCAGCGAAGAGGAGCGACTCCGCCAGGGTTGTCTTGCCATCGTGGCTGTGGCCCAGGATGGCAACGTTCAGCCCAGGCCCCCGTGCGCCCACTGCCATTCCGAGCCTGATTCTAGGCGCCCCTGCCGCCCCCGGCGAGGGCTGCGGCAAACTGACCAGGTGACACCGGCGATCGGTCCCGGCGGAACGGTCCGGCTGGAACCGCCCTATCCCGACCTGGCCACGCTCTGCGACGCCAGCGAGGTCCATCTCCAGGTGGCCGTCGCCGGCCGCGGCCAGGAGGTGGTCGAGGCGCTTCGGCAACTGGGCGCTGACCGTCTCTCGCTGGCGGTGCCGGAGACGATCCTGCTCCAGGGCCAGCTGGGGCCGCTCTTGGCCCGGGCCCGCTCCTGGCCCCCCGGCACCGAGGCGGCCGCTCTCGCCGAGGCAATCGCTGACACGCTGACCCGTCTGCGCGGCCCCGCCCCTGACCTGCGATTCGGTGACCGGGTCTGGGAGTTCGGGCACAGGACCTACCTGATCGGGGTGGTCAACGTCACCCCCGACTCCTTCAGCGGTGACGGCGTCGGTCGAGATCCTCTGGCGGCGGTCGCTCGGGCC
>DATDII010000229.1:0-6470 GCA_036521135.1 Candidatus Dormiibacterota bacterium
CCTGGCGCTCGGTCGGGGTCCAGCCGCGCTCACTCACGGGGAAGGCACCGCACCCGACCCAGAAGAACTCCTCCTCTTGCGAGTAGAGCCGGCCTTCGAACTCGTGGTCCACGTGGCGACGCAGGACGACCGCGCCCATCTCCGCGACTCGGAATCCAGTCTCCTCGAAGAGCTCGCGACGAGCGGCCTCCTCGCTCGATTCGTCTCCCTCGACTCCGCCTCCCGGTGTGAACCACCAGGTGCCCGCCTGCGGCCGCCCGGGGTCGAATCCCCGAAAGAGCAGAACCCGACCTCGCTCGTCCACCAGAAGAACCCGGGCCGCCCGGCGCTGGATTGGTCGCGTCATCGAGACCGACCGGTCCGCCCGGTGCCCTGGACAGCGTCCCCGCGGGACGGCCGCACGGCTCTGTCCTTGGTTGCCGACGGACGGGGCTTGGTCAGCTGGCCGGGAGACCCACCGAAGCCAGCGCCTGCTCCCGGGTCCGGAACTGCTGCATCGAGACCACCTGGCCGCCTTGGGTGAGGACCACGGTCGCCGGCTGGCTGCCGTCAGTCCGGGGAGGAGAACACTCCTTGCGCGAGACCACCAGGGCGTCACCCCTGGAGTGGAGGACCTCGATCTCACTCCGCGACTCTCCGTCCGCGAAGCGCTCCCTCAAGAGCGCCAGGACGGCCTCCTTGCCGTGGCAATCGGAAGGGGTCGGCTCCCACCAGAGCAACTCGACATCGTCGGCCAGAAGGGGTGCCAGCGCCGCGATGTCACCCCTCTGCCAGGCAGCGATCCCGGCCTCCACTTGATGGTCGAACTCGGTCGCGGTCATGCCGTCAGCATACCCCGCGGATCTGACGGTGGCGAGGGTGAGCCGCACTCCCGGGCGCGACCGGCCGCCCCCGACCCAGCCTCAAGGTCGGATCAACCGGGCTGAGCGGCGAAGGCGGATGGATGCCGCCCGGAGGTATCCGCAGCTGGGTCGTGGCCAGTAGACTTCCGGCGACATGTCCACTCCTGACTTCGAGGTCGGCAGCGGGGACGATCGGATCGCCGGCTGGCGCTCCGGCGCCGGCCCGGCGGTGCTGCTCTTGCATGGTGGCCCGGGGCTGTCGGAATACATGGACAGCCTCGAGCCCGAGCTGGTCGACGGGTACACCGTGGTCCGCTACCAGCAGCGCGGGCTCGACCCCTCCACCCTTGCCGGACCCTTTGACGTGGCCAGCCAGGCGAAGGACGCGATCGCGGTCCTCGACCACCTCGGCTACGACCGGGTCACCGTGGTCGGGCACTCCTGGGGCGGCCACCTGGCTCTGCACCTGCTTACCCTCTATCCCGAGCGGCTGGCGGCGGCCCTGATCATCGACCCCCTGGGTGCGGTCGCAGACGGCGGTGAGGCGGACCTTGGGCGGATTCTCGGAGAGCGGCTCACCCCGGAGGCAGCCCAGCGCGCAGCGGAGATCGACGAGAAGGCAATGCGAGGAGAGGGCACCGACCTAGACCAGATGGAGGCCCTCAACCTGGTCTGGCCCGCCTACTTCGCCGACCCCGTCAAGGCGCCCCCCATGCCCCCGCTGCGGATCTCGATTCCCGCCTACTCGGCAACCTTCGACTCGATTCACGACCACTTCAAGCGCAAGTCCCTGGTCTCAGGGCTGCCCTCCTGCCAGGTGCCGACCACCCTGCTCCTCGGCGCCGAGAGCCCGATCCCGAACAAGTTCGGCATCGAGACGGCGGCGCTGATCCCGGGGGCAGAGCTCCGGGTGGTGGCGGACTCCGGCCACTTCCCCTGGCTGGAGCGGCCTGGAGTCACCCGCTCCGAGCTCGACGCCCTCCGCGCCCGAGCCTCTCTCTAACTCGACCCCCGGGAGAGGGCAGCCGCCTCAGTCAGTGAAGCAGAGCGCGCGGAAACGCGCGGCCAGCTGCTCTGGCACCTCGCCGGTGTCCAGCGGCAGCCGCCGGTAGAGCCACAGGAGCAGGTCGGAGGCGGAGGCGGTGATGGCGGGCGAGCCGGGGGCGGCGCCGGGCTCGAAGGCGACGTTGCCAGGTGTCTCCGAGTCGTGGACGGTCCAGGACCTCTCGCTGTCGCTGCATTGGAGCACCAGCGCTCCCGCCATGGCCGGGCGGGGCGGATCGGCCGGGTCGCGGTCGCTGGAGACCGAGAAGGTGAGGAACTCCTCAATCGAATCGGCAGCCACTGGCGCGGCGATCTCGAGCACCCCGCCCCGGGCGTGAACCGCGTCCCAGTGATGGATGGCCGCCTCCTGGACCTGGTGGCGGCTGACGAAGGCCACGTCCCGCTGGGCGGGGGCCCAGGTGTACACGGCCGTCCCGGCGTCGGCGGCGCGGAGCACCCGGGCGAGCCTGGCGGCCTGGAGACGGCAGTCGGCGATCAGCTGGGAACGCTGGGCCCGAGGGGGGCGGCGGGACTCGTCAGGGGGCTGGTCGAGCAGCTCCTCGACGATGGTCGCCCAGAACCAGTGGGTCGTGGTCAGGTGGTGGACCAGGTCGGCAACGGTCCAGCCGGGACAGCCAACGACGTCTGCGTCAAGGTTGCCCTCGGCCGCGTCGGCCAAGCCGGCGCTATGCTCTGCGATCTCGGTCACGAAGTCGAAGGGGGCGCTGCTGACCACCTCCCGACGGTACCGGCCACGCCCCGGGCCGTCAAGCGCGGCAGGCCCCAGCCTCGGGCACTGGCGCCAGACCAGTCGAAGCTCGAGTTGGGCCGCTCTCGGGGCGGCGCTATCGTTGCCTGGTGGACTATCGCAGCCTTGGACGCACCGGGATGCAGGTGAGCCCCATGTGCCTTGGGGCCATGATGCTGGGAGCCTGGGGCGAGCCCGACCACGAGAAGTCGGCCGCCATCATCCATCGCGCCCTCGACGCCGGCATCAACTTTATCGACACCGCCGACGTCTACTCACAGGGTGAGTCTGAGGTGATCGTGGGCCAGGCTCTGGCGGGCCGCCGCGACCAGGTCGTCCTGGCGACCAAGTTCCACGGTGAGATGGAGGGCAAGGGCGGACGGGGCGCCGATCCCAATCGCCAGGGCAACTCCCGACGCTGGATCGTCCAGGAGGTCGAGAACAGCCTGCGTCGGCTCAACACCGACTGGATCGACCTCTACCAGGTGCACCGGCCCGATCCCAGCACCGACATCGAGGAGACACTGTCCGCTCTCACCGACCTCCAGCGCGCCGGCAAGATCCGGGCCTTTGGCACCTCCACCTACCCGGCCGCGCAGGTGGTCGAGGCCCAGTGGGTGGCCGAGCGCCGGGGCCTGAGCCGCTTCACCACCGAGCAACCGCCCTACTCGATCCTCGCCCGCGGCATCGAGGCCGAGCTGCTCCCGGTGGCGCAGCGGTACCGGCTCGGGGTGCTCCCCTGGAGCCCTTTGGCGGGGGGCTGGCTGACCGGCCGTTACCGCAAGGGACAGGAAGCCCCACCCTCGACCCGGGCAGACCGCCTGCCCGCCCGCTATGACCTGGCCACCCCGGAGAACCAGCGCAAGCTCGAGGCGGCCGAGGCGCTGGCGGTCCTGGCGGCTGAGGCCGGCATCTCCCTGGTCCACCTGGCGCTGGCCTTCGTCATGGAGCATCCCGCCGTCACCGCGCCGATCATCGGGCCCCGCACCATGGAACACCTGGAGGACCAGCTGGGCGCGCTCGAAGTTCGCCTCGACTCCGACGTCCTCGATCGAATTGACGAGATCGTGCCTCCGGGGGTGACCATCTCGCCGGCCGACCAGGGCTACCTCGCCCCGGAGCTGCGCCGCGAGCGCCGCCGGCGGGGACCCGGGGCGGCATCGGCCTGAGCCATCGTCGGCCCGACTGGGGCTAGGCGGGTGCGATTCGGCTTGCGACCGCGGCCAGCTCCGGGGCGTCTCCAGCACCGAGCACGCAGCGGGCGAAGAGCCAGCGGCGCAGCCGAGCAGACTCCAGCCCGAGGAGCCCTGCCATCCGGGTCACCAGCTGCTCCGGGTCGGCGAGCAGCCGTCCCCGACAGTTGAAGAGATGCTGGAGGGCGTCGTAGGTGGGATCGCCGACGTAGGGCTTGGGGTCGATCATGAGCCAGGGCTCCCGCTCCGCCGCCAGGATGTTCGCCGCGTGCAGGTCGGTGCAGAGCAGGACCCGCCGCCCGGCCGTGCGCGGGAGCAGCCGGAAGAGCCGACACCCCTCGCGCACCAGGCCCTCATCCAGCCGACCGAGGAAGCGGCTCTGGCTCTCCTCAAATTCGTCGACCCAGGAATCGCACATCTCCTCCAGCGGACGGAACGGATGCCCGGGTCCGGGCTCGATCCAGAGGCGGAGCAAGAGCGAGGCGACGACTTCGTCCTGCTCCGGCTCCGGCCGACCGGACAACGTGGTTCCGGGAAGGCATCGCTCGAGGAGAAGCACCAGGGTCTGGTCGAGCTCCGCTGACTGGAGCAGCCGCACCGCGGCGTTGCCGTTCCAAGTGCGCAGGCCCGCAGCTTCATGCTCGGCCTCGGGGTGGCGCCAGGCCACCTTCAGCACCAGGTGATCACCCCCATCGCCGGTGCAGGGAGCGACCCAGGCGGTCTCACCTCCTGGCTGGAAGGGGGCGTCGACGAGGAGGCTCCAGCGCCGGGCCAGGTCGGCAACCATCTCCGGGAGGCCATCCAACCATGGCCGGCGAGCGTCGCCCGGCTCGAGTGATGTCAGCAAGTTCTGGGGTAGGCTGAGGGAACCCATGGCCGCATCGTGCCTCAATCTGGTTGCTCGAGGCAGCCGTCGCTACCTCCCAGTCGATCCAGGCCAGGGGTAGCCCCGGCCGGCCTGACGGGCGATCTAGAGGACTGGCAGGGGCAAGGTGACGCCGACGTCATAGATCAGCCGATCCCCGGCCAGCCTGACGCCGTCGGTGGGCTGGTGACCGTTGACCCGCCCGTCATGCAGGACGTGGGCGACCTCCGCACCGCGAACCAGCGCCAGGTAGTCGGCGAGCAGCCGTCGATGGCAGCGCCACCACAGGGACTCGCTGCACATCACCACCGTCGGTCGCTCGTCGGCCAGCAGCAGCAGCCGGGAGACTCCGAGGACGAACTGGTCTGTCTCCATGTAGTCGGCGTAGGCCCGGAACTGGGCGTGACGGAGAGCGATGTGCCGGGAGTCGGAGTTGGGGCGGCGGCGGCCGCCCAGTTCCGGCATCCAGAGGTACTCGATCTGCGCCTCCGGCAGCCAGCTCGCCATCTCCTCCCGGCCGAACTGCGGGTTGCGGCGGCTCCCCGGGAACGAGCGAACGTCAACCACTCGGGCGGCTCCCGCCCCCTGGAGCAGAGCTGCGAAGGAACCGGCGGCGAGTGTCCCGTGACCGATGGTCTGGACTGTCGTCATGCTGTCCCTGGCTGTCCTGCCGCGTCCAAGGCAGTATGACCACGGCCCGGGCCGGCCTTGGCCAGCGCGACGCCACCCTCCCAGGGCCCGGGGCGACCCGGGCGTGCCACTCGGCTTTGACCTGGGCTCATGACCGCTTCTATCCTCGAGAAAGGGGCAGCGGTCGAGTTGGGAGCAGCGCAGATGAGTTCCGTTCGATCAGGGGCCCTGGTGGGGGCCGGAACCTCCCCGGGCGAGAGGGCTGCCGCCACAACCGCCCCTGCCACGATCGCCAGGATCAAACTGGCCATGCTCTGGGGCCTGGCCCTGCTCTGGCTCCTCGACGCCGCCCTCCAGGCCCAGCCGCGGATGTTCACGGTCGACTTCGTCAGCAACATCATGAAGCCGTCGATCGCGATCACGCCTTCCTTCATCGGTGCGCTGTCGAACTGGTCTCTCAACTTCATCTCACCCCACATCGCAGTCTTCAACTGGCTCTTCACGCTGACCCAGTTCGCGATCGCGCTGCTCCTCCTCGGCGGCATCCTCCGCCGGAGGCCCCAACTGGTCCGGGCCGGCCTGCTCCTCTCGATCAGCTGGGGGATGGTCGTCTGGGCAGCCGGCGAGGGCACCAGCGGGGTATTCACCGGCAACGGGACGATGTTCACGGGCGCCCCCGGCTCGGTGCTCCTCTACGTGGCGGCCGCTGTCCTGTATCTCCTGCCCGACCGGTGGTGGCAGCTGACCAGCTCGTTTTGCCTTCCCCGCGACCTGCTCGCCCTGGTGTTCCTCTACGGCGGCGTGGCCCAAGCGGTCACGCCCGGGTTCTGGGGTTCGCAGGGCATCTCCGTGCTCATCGAGGGTCAGGCAAGCATGGCGCCCTCATGGATGGTCAACTCGATGACCCCGGTGGCGGCGGCGACCCATCAGCACCCGGTGGTGGCGAACGCGGTCCTAACGATCAGCCTTCTCGCCGTCGCGGCACTGCTCTACGGTCGGAGGCCGAAAAGCGCCGGCTTCGGGCTGATGGCGGTGGTGATGGCGGTCATGTGGTACTGGGGGCAGGCGTTCGGGGGGATCTTCTCCGGGATGGGCACCGACCCGGCGACGATCCCGCCCCTCCTGATCCTGGCGATGCCGGCCTGGGT
>DATDII010000230.1:0-4152 GCA_036521135.1 Candidatus Dormiibacterota bacterium
CCCTCCCAGGCGGATCTCGCCCCAGCGCAGCGGGACCAGTCCGGCCAGGGCCTCGAGGGTGGTGGTCTTGCCGGCTCCCGAGCGCCCGAGCAGGGCGAGCCGCTCCCCGGGGTCCACCTGGAGGTCGACCCTGACCGGGAACTCCCGTCGACTCACCTCAAAGTCGGCGACGAGCACGTGCACTCCAGAGGTAGGCGCCGACCGGCAGCGGCAGGGCCACCACCAGCAGCACCAGGGCGAAGGGCAGGGCCGAGCTGAGCCCGGTCTCCTGGAGGGTGACCCAGATCTGCATCGGGAGTCCGAAGGGATGGTAGGCGATGATCAGGACGGCGCCGAAGGCCCCCATGGCCCGGGCCCAGGTGACCGCCAGGGCGGTCGCCAGCCCGGGAGCGGCCAGAGGGACGGTCACCCGGCGCCAGGTGCGCCGCCGGCCATCGCCGAGCAGGGCTGCTGCCTGCTCCAACTCGGGGTCGACGCTGGCGAAGGCCGCTGCGGCCCCGAGCACGTAGTAGGGGACGGACTCGTAGATCTCGGCGATGACCAGGGCAAAGAAGGTGTCGGAGGCGGAGAGGTTGAGGTGGCTGAGAGCGTTCCCGAGCGGGGTCGTCGGCCCGACCATGAAGATCAGGAGCAGGCCGACCACCAGGGGCGGGGTCAGGAGCGGCAGGATCACCCCCACCTCCCAGACCCGGGCGAAGGGCAGGCGGCCTCGGGCCAGCAGGTAGGCGAGCGGCGTCCCGAGGAGCAGGATCACCGCCAGGGCGACCAGCGAGGCCGCGACCGAGGTGAGCAGGGGGTCGAAGGCGCCCGGCTGGCGCAGAGAGCTGACCACCGCGCCCGGCGAGAGGTGGGCCAGGAGCGCGATCAGGGGGCCGAGGAGCGCCACCCAGACGACCAGCGCCCCAACCAGGGCGGCTCCGGTGCTGGCCCTCACCGCCGAGCCCCGCCACGGCGCCGGCACCGGCACCGGCGATGCCGTCATCCCTGCTTGACCAGGTCCCTTATCGCTCGGGGGGCGGCTGACTTCTGGCCGAGGAGGGCGGGCGGCAGCAGCTGGTAGCCCTCCTTCTTGAGGATGCGCCGTGTCGCCGGGCTCAGCAGGAAGCGAACAAAGGCGGTGGCGGCACCGCGATCCGTCTCGCTCAGGACCGAGGCCTCGAGGTCGAGCAGGGAGCCCTGGACCGTCTGGCCGGTCGAGAGGGTCAAGGACGCGCTCCGGTAGGTGGCCGCGTCCTTGGGATCGCCGAAGTCGATCTTGCCGGGGAGGGCGACGTAGGGGAGGCCGAGCTGGACCGCCTGGGGCAGGTAGGCGCTGGCCGCATCCAGCTGGCCTGCCTGGAGGGTCGGCTCGAGCCCGGTCTCGGAGAAGATCTGCGAGGCGCCGTTGCTGCCACCCAGGTCAGCGCTGGCGGTCGCCTGGCTGACCCCCAGGTACTTCTCCGCCAGATGGACCATCTCGATGAACCCCTGGCCCTGGGGGTCGAGCGCGGGGTCGGTCCGCCCGAGCCTGAAACCGGGCTTGGCCATCAGGGTGAAGAGGTCCTTGATCGGGAGCTTGCCCAGCGAGATCTTCTTCAGCTCGGCGGCGTGGGGACCACCCGGATAGTAGGCGACCACCAGCGGGCTGGCGGCGACCTGGACCGCCCACTTGGTGAACTTGGGCTCGAGCAGCTGCATCGGGGCCGAACCGATCGGGATGAAGACGTTGGGGGTCAGCTCCCCGGCGACGATCTCCTCGGCCAGGCCCTGGCTCCCTGCCGACTGGTTCTGGTACTGGTCCCCGGTGGCGTGGATGAAGGGCGGCCCGAGGTATTTGTCCATCAGCAGCTGGAGCGAGCCGGCGCTGGCGACGTTGGCCAGACCGGGGAGGCTCGAGGCCGATACCGAGGTCAGGCTCAGGGCAACCGCGACCGCAGCGCCGGCCACCAGAGCCAACGCCCGCGCCCCAGGTCCTTTCCCCATCCGTCGAGGATACCGGCATCCCGCCAGCTATGCTTGCAGAGGGCAAGCGTTCCTGGAGTGGCGGGCGCGACCGCTGGAAGCGGCCGCCCAGGCGGGCTAGACTTCCCTGGTGGCTGAGCCCCCGCTCGATCCACCGGGTCCCGGGATCGCCGGGACGGGCGGCCAACTGCTGGCCTCGGACCAGCGGCGTGACCAGTCCGTCGCGCTCTTGAGCGCCGCCTGCGCGGACGGGCGGCTGCCCCTGGAGGACTTCTCAGCCCGGGTCGACCGCGCCCTCGGGGCTAGGACGGTCGGCGAGCTGAGCCAGCTTGAGGCCGACCTCGGCCCGGCGCCGGGGCCGGTGCTGAGTGTTGAGCCCCACTCCCGGCGCCCGACCTGGTTCGTGGCGATCATGTCCTCGACCGCCCGGCGCGGGCGCTGGATCCTCCAGCCCGCCTCCCACGCCCTGGCGGTGATGGGCGATGTAGACCTCGACCTCCGGGGCGCCGAGGTCGCGGCGTCGACCAGCCACATCAGCGCCGTCGCCGTGATGGGCTCGATCAGGGTGATCGTCCCAGAGGGCATAAACGTCGAGGTGGACGGCATGGCGATCATGGGCAGCAAGACGATCAAGGGCGGCGCCGACCGGACCCTGCCGGGGGCGCCTACCGTGGTGGTGACCGCGATCGCCTGCATGGGCGATGTGACGGTGGTGACCAAGGGTCCCAAGACGGCCAAGCTCGAGGGCGAGCCGTCGCCGGCGCTGGTCGACTGGCGGGATCGTCATCAGCGACGCGCGTACATCCGGAGCCAGCGCCACCGCTGGCGCGGGGGAGACGAGTAGCCAGGACCCAGGCTGGTCTCCGCCTGCCCGGGCCAGGTCGACTGGGGCCGGTCAGCCGTCCTTGGGCGTGGGCGCCCCGGCGCCCGCGGCCCGGTCCACCTTGGCCGCGAGGATGAAGTCGTTGCGGGTGAGCCCGCCGGCGGTGTGGGTGGTGAGCTCGACCGTGAGGTAGCCCCAGCCGACCCGGAGGTCGGGGTGATGGGCCTCCCGCTCGGCCAGCAGGGCTACGCGGGTCGCCAGGGTGAAGGCGGCCGCGAAGCTCGGGAAGGTGAGGCTGCGCCGAAGCACACCCGCCTCGATCTGCCAGTCCGGGGCGAGCTCCGAGAGCAGTTCTTCGGCTGCGGCGCCGGTCAGGGTCGGGGTGTCCTTGGTGCAGGACTGGCAGCGCTCGCGCGCCAGCTGGCTCATGGGCTCTCCTCGATCGGCTGGCTGGGCGGGGCGCAGCGCTCGAGGACCCGGGCCGCGATCGCCAGGGCCCCAGCGTAGGTGGCCTCCATCCCCTCGAAGCGCAGGCCCCGGGCGCCCAGGGTCCGGGCCTGGGTGTAGGGGGTGTCCGAGGCGTAGTGGATGACCCCCACCTCCATCGGGGGCCGGGTCAGGTCCACCTGCTCGTGGTCGGGGTAGCGGGCGCTGTCGCCGGCCTCGAAGACGGCCCCCAGGTAGGGACCGGCCTCCATCTCGACCACGGTGTAGGCGTCCCGGTAGTAGCGCTCGAGGTAGCCGCGGTTCTGGAGGAAGGTCGACCGCACCGATACCGCGCGCTGGCGGTCGAGCACCGAGCGCGAGGTGACGAAGGGCGCCAGCTGGGCGAAGGAGAAGCAGTTGTTGAGCCAGTAGGTGTTGCCGCTCTGCTCGTCGTGGACCACGTCGGAGACCATCACGTCGCCGATGTCGGCGTTGAGGGTCGCGGCCTTGCCCAGGACGTAGACGCCGTCGACCCGGTCGGTCGCCTCCATCACCTGGCGGAGGATGTGGTAAGCGCCCTGGCCGAGGGGGTACTGGATGTTGAGGATGACGTGGGGCGAGCTCGCCAGCGACCCCACCCCCGGAGCCGCCCTAAGGCGGGGATCGATCCGCTCCGGCTCGAGCCGGTCGAGGACGATCAGCTGGGCGGCCACATCGGTCCCCGACTGCGAGGGGACATGGAATATGCCCTCGGAGCGCTCCTCCTCAGCCCGGGCCGAGCGCTCCTCGGGATTAGCCTCGAACCACCTCCGGGCGGCGTAGTAGAGGAAGTTCTCCCGCGAGAGCCGCGACCCCGGCTGCTCCAGCTCGCCCGCGATCAGCTGGAGCTCCTGGTCGCCGGCCCGGCCGACCCACTCGGCGACCAGGCCGGCCCTTGCTCGGGCGACCCCGGAGAGCAGGTT
>DATDII010000231.1:0-3903 GCA_036521135.1 Candidatus Dormiibacterota bacterium
ACGTGAGCAGTGGTGTGGTCAGTGTAGGTCAGCGTCGCGGTGCCGTGCGTGGGACCATTGAGCGCGCTGCCGAGGATTCCCAGCGTGGACGCATCAGGTGTCGCGTTCGGTGTCGGGATGGTGACGCCTTGGCTGTTGACCGGGGATTCGACCACCCCATCCGTTCCTGCCGACGCCGCCGGCCAGTCGAAGGTCATGCCTCCAGCCGTGACCGTCCCCCCCGGTTCGATGCCGGCGGCAGTCAAAGCCTGCGCTGCATAGACGCCGCCCGCCTGCGGCGATTCTACCTCGGCCCAGGAGGTGCCACCGTTCCAGGTGAAGGTCGCACCGCTGGTCGGCCCCCAACAGTTGCCACTCCCCCCCGCCTCCTCCCAATTCCAACACCCGCCGAACATGACCAGGTGCTGGCTATTCGGATCCCAGGCCAGCTGGACATCGTCCTCGATCGGGTTTCCCGTCCCCGGATCGGTGATCCCATCTGTCGCCAGCTGGGTCCAGGTGTCGGTGCTCGGTTCGTAGGTCCAATAGCCGATCTCCTGGGAACCGATACCGCTGAGGTTCTGGTTCCCTCCGTAGAGGAGGATCTGGTTGAGCTTCGGGTCATAAGCTATGGCACCTCCGCCAGTGAAGGGCGGGCTTGCCGCAGGATGCTTCTCCGTCCAGATCTGAGTCGAAACATCGTAGATCCAGGTGTCATCGTCGTACGAGCACTGGTCGGAGTTGTAGTCGTTGCAGCCTGGCGTGCCGCCAAACAGCACCACTTGGTCGGTGGCGGAGTCGTACACCATCAGAGCGTTGTCCCGCGGCGTGGGAGCGTCAGTCGTGGAGTCTCCTCGCGCCGCCAGCTGGACCCAATCTGAGCTGTAGTCGGACGGGGAGGGGAGTGGGGCATCGGGCGCCCGGTTGGTGCCCTGGGACTGTGCCGGAGGAAGAGGTGCCGCTCCGACTGGCGTCAGATCGAGGGAGAAGACGGGAACCACCGCCGCCAGCAGCGCGAGGATAAGCACTTGAGCGCCCAGGCGCCGGCGACGGTCCGATCTGGCGGCCGACCGAATCTGACGAGCCAAGCGACCGAACAACTTGAATCCTCCCCTCAGCGCACCATCGGCCTGTCAGTTCCTGGCCATGGGGCCCAGCCACCTTGTCATGTCGACCGCAGACGTACCCGACTCATCACAGAGCGGCCGACGTGTGGCCACCGGTGAGCTAGCGCGACGCGGGCCGGGGGTAGCTGAGACGCACCAGACGAGCTCTCAAGGCCCACGTCACGCCTGGTCGCGGGTCGCCATAGACCACGACCGTGCATAGCTACGGCGGATCCGCCTCATGACAAACGCCGATGCAGATCCCGAGGCCCGTCGGCGGTATGCCTCGACAAACGCGTTCGGCGCCTTCAGGTTGGCATGAGAGTAAGCGTGCGGTGGCGATACGTCAAGGGGTTTGGCGAAGACAGGTTTCCACCGCGCTAACAACGACCTTGCACGGCTGACGGGCGGCTTGGACCGAGCGGCACGCGTCACCACCCCATTGTTCTCCGACGGCCGACTGCGGGGAGTGTCTAGCAGCGGCAACCCGTGCGCATCGCCCCTTGCCGAGCGGCGAGGACACACCGAACGGGCCTGGCCACAGGAGCGGCCACCAGCGGGTGGGCGCTGGTCGATTGTTAACCGCTGACCACGTAGAGGCCTTTCACTCCCCTACACCTTTGGGTCCAGAGGGAGACCCTGGCGACCGTGCGCGGAATCGTATTCCTAGCGCGGTGTCCCGTGCATGAGAGCCCGCGTCTGCGGACAACTCCCTCGGCCGGTTGAGGGGCGGTCCGGCGTTGGTGGCCCGATCACCGGGCGAGCGGCTGTGTTGGCTGGGCGGCCTCCACGCCAGCCCGCCGCCGAACTAGTCCTCCTCCGGGCCGGGCTCGAGCGGGAAGATCGCCTGGATCCGGTCGACCAGCTCGGGTGTCAGCTGGTCAAGGAGGTCAAGCGAGCGCAGGTTCTGGTGCACCTGTTCCACGCTGGTCGCCCCGGTGATCACCGTCGAGACATTGGGGTTGCGAGCACACCAGGCGATCGCCAGCTCGGCCAGCGAGCAACCGAGCTGGTCTGCGATCTCCTTGAGCTTCCGGACCATGCCGTTGGCCTCGGGGTCGGTCAGCCGGTCGCGGAGCCACTCGTAGCCGGGCAGCAGCGCCCTCGAGCCCTGGGGGACACCGTCGAGGTACTTCCCGGTGAGCAATCCGGATGCGAGCGGGCTCCAGGTGGTCAGGCCCAGGCCCCAGTCCTGGTAGAGCCGGGCGTACTCCCGCTCCACCCGGCGTCGGCTGAAGAGGTTGTACTGGGGCTGCTCCATGACCGGCTTGTGGAGATGGTGTCGCTCGGCGATCTCGAAGGCCGCCCGGATCTCGTCGGCAGCCCATTCCGAGGTGCCCCAGTAGAGGGCCTTGCCCCGGGAGATGACGTCATGCATCGCCCAGACCGTCTCCTCGATCGGGGTCTCGGCGTCGGCGCGGTGGCAGAAGACCAGGTCGAGGAAGTCGAGGCCGAAGCGCTCCAGCGACGCGTCCACTGCCTGGAGCAGGTACTTGCGGTTCAGGGTGTTGGAAACGTTCACCCCGTCGCTCAGGCCCCAGAAGAACTTGCTGGAGACGAGGTAGCTCTCCCGGGGCCAGCCGGCCCGGGCCAGCGCCTTGCCCATGATCTGCTCCGACTCGCCGCCGGCATAGGCCTCGGCATTGTCGAAGAAGTTGACACCGCCCTCGTAGGCGGCCTCCATGCAGGCGAGCGCCTTGTCCTCGTCGACCTGGGCGCCGAAGCTGACCCAGGATCCAAGTGAGAGCAGGCTCACCTTGAGCCCGGAGCGTCCCAGGCGACGATAGGCCATCTGCGCCAAGTTCATCCTCCCTTGGGGGAAAGCCGAAGCCGAGCGGGGCCGCCGTGGAAGCCGCACCGTCGCCACTAGGCTAGCAGCCGCGCCTTCACCTGCCGACGGGACAGGGTGCGAAGAGGGCTCAGGCCCGCCGGGGACTCCGCCTACTCGCCCGTCTTGCCGTCCAGGAGCTCTCTGGTCGAGTCGGCGTGGCCGGCATGGCGGGCGGTCTCGTTGATCAGATGGAGCACAACCCAGCGCAGGTCGAGGCCAGGCCGCCCGACCGCCGGTTCGGCGAGCGAGGGCAGCGATCGGACCACGGCATCGGTCTTTTCGGCCCGGGCCCGATAGTCGGCGACCGCCCTGGGGACGGTGAGCTCGGCGTCGGGGCTGAACTCCGCCTCGCTGCGACTGGTTTCGGCCCCGAGCATGGCGCCGTCTATCCAGCGCCACTCAACATGGGTCAGGTGGTTGACGATGCCGAGCAGCGAGATCAGCCGCCCTTGGGGGCGCCAGCGGGCCGACTCCTCGTCCAGGTCCTCGACCTTGTAGAGGACCGCTCCCCGGAGAAAGCGAAGCCAGCTCAGCAACAGCTCCCGCTCCTCGGCATTGCCGCTCGGAAAGTTCTTGTCCTGCCGCCCTGCCACCCGCCCATGATCGCACCCGCCAAAAGGGCGAGCCTCCCTGTCAGCCGGCGACCCAATCCCTGGTCAGATAGAGCCAGAAGGCCAGTCCCTGGTACTGGCGGAACCGGCGGAACCTGAGCCCGATCTGCCGGTCCGAGGCCGGCTTCCCGCTGAGCCGGGCATAGGCGGGCCTGGTCCAGGAGTCAAGGACGAGGCGGCGGTAGCGACCGAGAGCCGTGAGCATGATGTGGGCGGTGGCGTAGGGCCCGACGCCGGGCAGCGCCAGCAGCCTCGCCCCCACCTCGCCGTCGGGGAGCTCGGGATCCTTGAGCTGCTCCAGGTCGAGGTCACCACCGGCGACCGACCGGGCCAGCCCCCTAATGTAGGCGCCTCGGTAGCCAGTTCGCGCCTCGAG
>DATDII010000232.1:0-6888 GCA_036521135.1 Candidatus Dormiibacterota bacterium
GGCAGGGGCACCACCGAGACCGATGTCTCACCCGTCTGGTCGGCGGCGTGTCGCTGGATGGTGGTCACCAGGACCTCACGGGAGCGCTCGTCGGCCTCGGCCTTGGCCGCCGCCACCGCGTTCCGGATCGACTCGGCCTTCTCCGCCACCAACTCCCGGTCGAGGCTCTGGAGGACCTCCTGCCGAGCGTCCTCTCGGGTGAGGCCTGCCAACCGCTCCAGCTCCCGCTCTCCAGCTTCGCGGAGGCCACCCAGCTCTGAGCGTGCCTCGTCGAGCTTGAGCCGTTCGGCGGCGAGGGCGTCGCCCCGCTGGAGAAGGTCCTGCTGCTGGCGGTCGAGCTGCTCCTCGCGCTGGACGATCCGCTGTTCCAGCCGGGACACCTCCGCCCGCCGCTCCCTGAGCTCCTCCTCGAGCTCGGTCCGAATTCGCAGCGCCTCCGCCTTGGCCTCGAGGCCGATCTCCTTGCGCTCAGTCTCAATCGCGGCCCGTGCGCTCGAGAGGTCGTCCTGGCCGAGCCTGCCCCGCCGTGAAGCCACCAGCCCGAAGGCCACCCCGGCGATGGCGAGCACGGCTAGTACGACCAGCAACACGCCCATTGCTGCACTCATGGACCAGACCTCGCAGTGCCGAGCAAGGGACTAGGTATGCCCCTCCCCGACTTCAACCCCTCACGAAGCCGGAGGAGCAGGGAAAATTTAATCGGAAACGGGATCGATTTTAGCGCGAACTCGGCATCCTCCGAGGACCGGCCCGGAGCGGTCTAGGCCGGCGCTCGGCCTAGCCTAGGGCGGCGGTCGGCTCCGGCTCCACCTCGTCTGCGACCGGGGCCACGGGCTCGCCGATCACCGCCTGGCGGACCTTGGTGGCGATCTCCTGAGTCAGCTCCGCGTTCCCCCGGAGCAGGTCACGGACGTTGTCACGACCCTGGCCCAGGCGCATCTCACCGTAGCTGAACCAGGCGCCGCTCTTGTCGACGATGCCGTTCTCGATCGCCCCGTCGAGGACACTGCCCTCGTAGGAGATCCCCTCGTTGTAGAGCAGGTCGAGCTCAGCCGAGCGGAAGGGGGCCGCCACCTTGTTCTTGACCACGCGAACCCGGACCCGGCCGCCGACGACGTCGAGACCCTGCTTGAGGGAGTCGATCTTGCGAATGTCGAGCCTGACCGAGGCGTAGAACTTGAGGGCCCGACCACCGCTGGTGACCTCGGGATTGCCGAACATCACCCCGACCTTCTCCCGGAGCTGGTTGATGAAGATGACCACGCAGTTGGACCGGCTGATCGCTCCCGTCAACTTGCGCATCGCCTGCGACATCAGCCGAGCCTGGAGGCCGACATGGCTGTCCCCCATCTCGCCGTCGATCTCTGCCTTGGGCACCAGGGCGGCGACCGAGTCGACCACGACCACGTCGACCGCCTGGCTGCGCACCAGAACCTCGACGATCTCCAGCGCCTGCTCGCCGGTATCGGGCTGGGAGATCAGCAACTGGTCCGTATTCACCCCGATCCGGGCAGCATAGGCGGGGTCGAGGGCATGCTCGGCGTCGATAAAGGCCGCCACCCCGCCTGCCTTCTGGGCCTCGGCGACGATGTGCAGGCTGAGGCTGGTCTTGCCCGACGACTCGGGCCCGAAGATCTCCACGATCCGACCCCTTGGGATGCCCCCGACGCCGAGCGCCAGGTCCAGGGTTAGGGCGCCAGTTGAGATGACCTCGATCCCCTTGGCGCCCGGTCCGTCGCCCAGACGCATGATCGCGCCCTTGCCGTAGCTCCGCTCGATCTGCGTCAGCGCCGCACCCAGCGCCCGATCCTTCTCGTTGGCCACCCGAGCAAGCTCCTTGGCATCGCGGTTCCCTGGGCCGCTCACGCGCCCCGCGACTTCGAGTGTAGCGCTCATTTCGGTGACCTCCGGTGTGTCGCCGCGGCCCGGCCGCGGGCGGTTGATCTCAGGCAGGATGGTGTGTTCATTGCGGGGAACAGCTGTTCGATATTGTACCGCGTTCCGTCCTCCAGGGGAACGTCCTTTAGGCCCGTGCGGGGTGGTCTGCCCTGGATCAGTCAAGCGCCCGCAGGAGGAGGGCGAGAGCGGCGTTGACCGCCCCCAGCGAGTTGAGCCGGCGCCCCCGATCCTCATCCAGCCGAACCACCTCGGTCGCCTTTGGGCCAGCTACCGCGACGAAGATCAGTCCAGCGGGCTTGGCCTCGCTCGCGGCCGGCCCGGCCACCCCGGTGGTGGCCACCGCCAGGTCACTCCCGAAGCGGGCCCGGGCCCCTTCCGCCATGGCCAGCGCCACCTCCTGGCTGACCGCTCCATGGGCAGCGATCAGTGACGGGGGCACTCCCAGGATCTCCTCCTTGGCCCGGTTGGCGTAGGCAACGACGCCCCCCAGGAAGGCGGCCGAACTCCCCGGCGTCGCGGTCAGGGCGGCGGCCACCAGCCCGCCGGTGCACGACTCGGCAGTGGCCAGGCCCCTCGGCGGAGGGCCGATGGCCCGCTCGATCACCGCGCTGGCCAGAGGAAACGTCTGGGCCAGGTCCAAGAGCTCTAGCTGGCTCACCGCCAGCCGAGGAGTGATCGGAAGCGCCAGAGGTAGACCCCACCACTGAGGAGGGTGATGCCGACCGCCACCGCGACCAGCCACCCCGCGGCCAGGCCCAGCCTCGGGTAGGGGGTCTGGAGCGCCAGCACTACCACCATCGCGTCCTGGCTCAGGGTCTTCAGCTTGGCCAGGCGATTGGCGCTGATCGCGACCCCGGAGCGGGATCCCCGGGTCCGGAGGAAGACCACCGCCACCTCGCGGGCCACGATCACGAATCCGGCCCAGGCGGGGAGGACGCCCTCGCTCACCAGCGGGAAGAGGGCTGCGATCACCAGCAACTTGTCGGCGAGGGGATCGAGGAAGATCCCGAGCGAGCTCACCTGGTGGCGCCGCCGGGCGACCATGCCATCCAGGCTGTCGGTCGCCGCGCCCAGGACGAAGAGTCCGGCCGCGAGCTGGTGGCTCCCTTGGAACCCCGACTCGAGGCAGAAGAGGATGACCGGAATCAGGCCGAGCCGGCTCAGCGTGATCAGGTTGGCGGCTCCGTGCCAGCTCGACTCCAGGGACCGGCCCGCCTCCCCGGTCGCGCGAGGGGGAGCCGTGGTCCCCCTGGTGGTCATCGGTAGTTGGTGTACTGCAGCGGCACCGGCAGGTCCAGCTCCCGGAGCTCCTTGATGACCGCCTGGAGCGCGTCCTTGTCCTTGCTGGTCACCCTCAGCTCATCGCCCTGGATCCGCACCTGAACCTTGGGGTGGTTGGCCTTGATCCGCTTGGTCAGGTCCCGGGCCGTCTCCTCGGCGATGCCCTTGCGCAGTTCGATCGTCAGGCGGACGTTGCCCTTGGCCGCCGGCTCGGGCTTGCCCGGGTCGAGGATCTTGAGCGAGAGCTGGCGTCGGACCAGCTTGCTCTTGAGGACGTCGACCATGGCGTCGGCCCGGCTCTCGGACGCTGCCAAAACCACGATCTCCTTCTCGTGGAGGTCGAGCTCGGCGGTGATGTCCTTGAAGTCGTAGCGGGTGGAGATCTCCCTCCGGGCCTGCTCGACGGCGTTCACCAACTCCTGGCGGTCGAAGTCGGAGACCACATCGAAGGAATGCTCGCTGCTGGCCACGAGCCAAGCCTAGCGGCTAGTCGCCATCCTCGCTGGAGTCGAGCATCTGCTCCAGCTCGGCCAGGTTCATCAGGACCTCCCGCGACTTGCTCCCCTCGTAGGGGCCGACCACACGGGCGTCGGAGAGCTGGTCGATGAGCCGGGCGGCCCTGGTGTAACCGACGTTGAGCTTGCGCTGGAGCAGGGACGCCGCGCCCCGCTGCTCGCCGATCACGATCCGGCCCGCCCGCTCGAAGAGGGGGTCGCGCTTGAGCGCCGGATCCCCCAGCGCCGGGGCCAGGGCGGCGGCCTGGAGGATCTCCTCCTGGTACTGGGGTCGGCCCTGGGCCTTCCACCAGCCGATCAGCTGGTCCAGCTCCCGGTCGGAGACGTAGGCCCCCTGGAGCCGGACCGCCTTGCCGGCGTCGATGGGCAGGTAGAGCATGTCGCCCCGGCCGAGGAGCTTCTCCGCGCCCATCTCGTCCAGGATCACCCGAGAGTCGACCCCGCTGCTGACCGCGAAGGCGATTCGCGAGGGGATGTTGGCCTTGATCAGCCCGGTGATGATGTCTGCCGAGGGACGCTGGGTCGCCACGATCAGGTGGATCCCCACCGCCCGGGCCAGCTGGGCGATCCGGCAGATGAGATCTTCGATCTCGTTGGCGGCCACCATCATCAGGTCGGCCAGCTCGTCGATGACGATGACGATCTTGGGCAGGGTCCGCAAGCCGAGCTGGGGGGCCCGGTCGTTGAAGTTGGTGATGTTGCGAGCACCGTGGCCGGCAAAGAGCTTGTAGCGCTGCTCCATCTCCAGGACCGCCCAGCGGAGGGCTGCCACGGCAGGATCGGCGTCGACCACGACTGGCACCAGGAGGTGGGGCAGGCCGGAGAAGTTGCTGAGCTCGACCCGCTTGGGGTCGACCAGGATCAGGCGCAGGTCACGGGGGGTGGACTGGAGCAGCAGTCCCGCGAGGACGGCGTTGATGCAGACGCTCTTCCCCGAACCGGTGGTCCCGGCGATCAGCATGTGCGGCATCCCGGCGAGGTCGCCGAGGACGGGGTGGCCGCTGACGTCGGCGCCGAGGGCGACCGCGAGCTTGCTCTTGACGCCGCTGAACGTGGGCGCCTGGACCACCTCCTTGAGGGTGACCAGCTGGGCCGCCTTGTTGGGCACCTCGATCCCGATCGCGGACTTGCCCGGGATCGGCGCCTGGATCCGGATCGGGGCCGCCAGGGCCATGGAGAGGTCGGGCTGGTATGCGAGCACCTTGCGCACCGGGACCCCGGGCGCGGGCTGGAGCTCGTACTGGGTGACCGTGGGCCCGGCGTTGACCCCCATCACCTTGCACTGGACCCCGAAGTTGGCCAGCGTCGACTCGATCGTCCGGATCCGGCTGCGGATCTCATCGCGAAGCCGCTCGCGCTTGCCGCTGGCAGAGTCGAGCAGGTCGACGCTCGGGAGCACCCAGGCAGGCTCCGGCTCATCGTCTAGGTCCTCGCGCGGCTCCGCCTCGCTCGACCCGACCGGCTTCCCCCCGACCTCGACCGCCTCGGCGGCGGCCTCGACCGCGATCGGGTCGGGCGCGGCCTCCTCCAGTCCCTCGAAGATCCGCTGGAACGCCTCGGGCGCAGAGTCCTCCTCGACCGGGGCCGGCGGCGCCGGCTCGGGCATGGGAGCCAGGCTCTCGGGCAGCTGGGCGTGGGGTTGAGAGAACGCCCCCACCGATCCGCGGGCCGGGACCTCTGAGCCGCTCGGGCTGAAGGCGGTGGCGGCTGCCGAGCCGAGGCGGCTGAGCGCCCGGGCCGACAGCCGGGAGGGGTAGATCTCCAGGCCGACGATCAGCCCCGCCAGGGCGACCGCCGCCAGGGCGACCAGGGAGGCGGGAGTACCCACCTGATCCGCCAGGCGAGGCCCGATCGCCCCTCCAAGCGCGCCCCCGCTGCCGCGATGGACGATCGCGGCCACCGATATGGCCGCCAGCGCCGATAGGGCGACCGCGCCGAGTACCTGGCCCGCGCTCCGCTCCGACGACCGCGACGCTAGCATCCCCACGCCGCCGGCCAGGAGCGCGACCCCGACGATCCATCCCCCCACCCCGATCGCCGACGTCACCGCCCGCCCGAAGTCGAGGGCGACCTTGGCCTGAGGGACAGCCAGAAGGATCATCCAGATCAGCCCCAGAGCGACGGCGCCGATCCCGGCCAGCTCGCGGCGCTGGGTCGACTTCAGGCGCAGTGCTGGACCCGCTTGCCGGCTGGCCCTGCTCGTCGCTGGTCTCCGTCGAGGGCTTGCCGTCCGCGGTCCCGGCGCTCGGCGCCGCTTCGTTTTCGCCATCTATGAGGGCGCTGACATGGGTGGGATGGATGGGGCAGAAGCGGTATTGCCACCCGCTGGGCGCAGTCTAGCAGCGGACCCGCACATCTGCTCGGTCTACCAGGGCCGGGTGAGACGCCACTGCCAGCTGGGCGGTCGGAGCCGGCCGGCGGTCACCAGCGGCAGCCGGGAGACGAAGCCGCCCGGAGTCGTCAGGGAGAGGGTGCCCACCCGGGCCCCGCGTCGGAAGGGCGCCGACAGCCGCCGGGTGGCCAGTCGCAGGCGAAGACGACTGCCCGCTCGGGCGACCAGGGAGAGCCTGCGGGCGGGCTTCACCGAGATCGCTGGTGCCCAGGCTGCCTTGATCCGGGCGACCGCCTGCCCGGGCAAGGGCAGGCTAACCGCCCGCAGCTGCGAGAGCCCCGCTCTGAGCAGTGCCAGGGCGGACCGACCAGCCGCCACCAGCCCCGACATCGGACCGCCGGGCTGACCCAGCACGGCGCCGACCAGCGCAACCGGGTGTCCGGAGACGGTGGCGTCGGCGGAGAAGACGAGGCAGCCCAGGGCCGCGGCCGTCCAGCCGGTCTTGACCCCGCTCACCCCCTGCTGGCCCAGGACCGGGTTGTAGTTGCGAACCGTGCCCGCCAGGGGCAGGCTGACCTCGGGCAGGGCCACGATCGCCCGGAAGACCGGGTTGGCCATGGCCGAGGCGGTCAGGGTGACCAGGTCCCGGGCCGAACTGACGCTGGCTGGGTTGAGCCCGCTGCTATCGGCAAAGTGGGTGGCGTCCAGATGGAGCGTGGCCGCCAGGCGGTTCATCCGGGTGGTGAACTCCGGCTCCGACCCAGCGACCCAGTCGGCCAGCAGCACCGCCAGGTTGTCGCCAGAGGGCAAGAGGAGTCCCTCCAGGAGCTGGAACTCGGTCAGTGTCTCCCCCTCCCCGAC
>DATDII010000233.1:0-2551 GCA_036521135.1 Candidatus Dormiibacterota bacterium
GCCTGACCCCGGGCAGCTGGCCCGGCCGCGGCCGGACCCGGGCCCGATGGAAGGTCCCGAGCCCCTCCGGCTTGTCGACCGCCTCGAGGAGCTGGGCCGGGTAGGTGACCGGTTCGGGGTCCTGCGCACCCTGCATCGCCAGGAGGAAGGGGACGCCGAAGAGGATGAAGGTGACGTTGGCCGAGACCGGGTTCCCGGGCAGGCCCAGGAAGGCGGCGCCTCCCAGCTCGCCGAAGGCGATCGGCCGACCCGGTCGCATGGCCACCCTCCAGAGCCGGAGCCGGCCCCGTCGCTCGACCGTGGCTCGGACGTGGTCATGGTCGCCGACGCTGACGCCGCCCACCGTCACCAGCAGGTCGGCCGCGGCCGCCGCCGCGACCAGCTCTCGCTCCACCTCTTCGGGGTCGTCACCGATCCGAACCCGCAGCACCACCTCACCCCCGGCCCTCTCGATGAGAGCCTCCAGGGCAGGGCCGGCGGTGTCGTAGATCTCCCCCGGGCCAAGGGCGGTGCCCGGCGGCCGGATCTCGTTCCCGGTCGTCACCACCGCCGCCCGGGGTCGGCGCGCGACCGTGACCGTCGCCCGTCCCGAGGCCGCCAGGGGGGCGAGGTCGGTCGGCCGCAGACGGTGACCGCTGCCGAAGATCCGATCGCCCGGCGAGAGGTCCTCGCCGGCCCGGCGGACGGCGTTGCCGCGACCTGGCCGCTCCATGATCAGGACCTCGTCCGCACCCCGGTCGGTCCACTCATAGGGGACGACGCTGTCGGCTCCGTCCGGGAGCGGGGCCCCGGTCATCACCTTGGCGCAGGTCCCCTGGGCGACGGTCACGGCTCCGGGCGCCATCCCGGCCGCCACCTCGCCCCGCACCGGGAGCCGGACCGGCACCTGGCGGGCGTCGCTCGCCCGGAGCGCGTAGCCGTCCATGGCGCTGTTGTCCCAGGGCGGCAGCTCGACCTCGGCCACCACGTCCGCGGCCAGCACCCGGCCCTGGGCCCGGCCGTCGATCGGGATCTCCTCGGTCGCCATCCGGCTGGCCTGGGCCAGCATCTCCTTGCGGGCGGCGGCCACCGCCAGCGGCGGCCGGGACGGCGCCGGGACGGGCCCGGGGCCGCTCACCAGGGGCTCGGCTGAGGCAGCTGGCAGCCGCTCAGAGGTTGCCTCGCGCCTCCTGCTCGCTCTCGATCGCCTGGAAGAGGGCCTGGAAGTTGCCCTTGCCAAAGCCACGGCAACCCTTGCGCTGGATCACCTCGAAAAAGAGGGTGGGTCTGTCCTCCACCGGCCGGGTGAAGATCTGGAGCAGGTAACCGTGCTCGTCCCGGTCGACCAGGATGTTGAGCTGGCGGAGCCGCTCCAGGTCCTCGTCGATGGGACCGATCCGCTCGGGCAGGGACTCGTAGTAGCTGTCCGGGGCGCGGAGGAACTCGGCGCCCTGGCGCCTCAGCCAGTCGACGCTCTCGACGATGTCCTCGGTGTGGAGGGCGATGTGCTGAACGCCCGGGCCGTGGTAGTAGTCGAGGTACTCCTCGATCTGGGACTTGCGCAGGCCCTTGGCCGGTTCGTTGATCGGGAAGGTGACCCTCCCCTCCTTGCCGCCCCGGACCACCTTGCTCCGGAGGGCGGAGTACTGGGTCGCGATGTCGTTCTCGTCGAACTCCTGGAAGACGTCGAAGCCGAAGACGCGGTTGTACCAGCTGACCCACTCGTCCATCCGGGAGAGCTCGACGTTGCAAACGCAGTGGTCGACCAGCTGCAGCCCCGCCCCCGCCCCGCTCTTGAACTCGTCGCGGTAGCCGGGGAGGAAGGTGCCGGTGTACTCGGCTCGCTCGACGAAGGTGTGGACGGTGTCGCCAAAGGTCCGCACCGTCGCCAGCCGCACCGCCCCCCGATCATCGCTCAGGACGTGCGGCTCCCCGACCGGGCGGGCGCCCCTGCCGACCGCGTCCTGGAAGGCGGCGCTCGCGTCATCGACGGTGAAGGCCAGGGTGCGGACGCCGTCGCCGTGGAGGCGAACGTGATCGGCGAGCTCCCCGTCCGGGGTCAGCGGCGCCGTCATCACCAGGGTGACTCCACCCTGGCGCAGGACGTAGGAGGCACGGTCGCGGACACCGGTCTCGGGCCCGGCGTAGCCGACCACGTCGAAGCCGAAGGCGCTCCGGTAGAAATGGGCCGCCTGGCGGGCGTTGCCGACGAAGAACTCGATATGGTCAACCCCCTCGAGGGAGGTTTCCCGGTACTCCGGGACCGCCAGGTCCGCTGCCTTCTGAACGCTCACGCCGTGGGCCTCGAACGAACACGCTGCATGGCCGTCTCCTGGACTGCGCCGGGCCAACTCGCCCAAGCGTACCTCGCCGCCGCCGACCCGGCTCGGTGGCGCCTGGATTAGGCTCCCTCTGGATGGACCCCGCCGCCTCGCCCCCGGCCCCGGACTGGCGCTGCTGCCTGCCCACCACCGACGCCACCACCATCTCGCTCAGCTGTCCCCTGGAGCCGGGCCGGCCCTGGCTGGTGGGCCGGGCGCTCGACATCCTCCGCCAGGTGCCAGGGGTGGGC
>DATDII010000234.1:0-14786 GCA_036521135.1 Candidatus Dormiibacterota bacterium
CAGGGCGCCCGTGGTCACGACCAGGGCCACCGCGCCCAGCGGCAGGTTGATGTAGAAGATCCAGTGCCAGGACAGGTTCTGGACGAAGAAGCCGCCGAGGAGCGGCCCGGCCACGCTCGAGAGTCCGAAGACGGCGCCGAAGATGCCCTGGTACTTGCCCCGATCCCGGGGCGGCACCACGTCGCCGATGATCGCCTGGGCTCCCACCATCAGGCCGCCCGCGCCGAGGCCCTGGACCGCCCGAAAGGCGATCAGCTCGATCATCGAGGAGCTGAGCCCGGAGAGGGCCGACCCGATGAGGAAGATCACTATGGCCGCCTGGAAGAAGACCTTGCGGCCGTACATGTCCCCGAGCTTTCCCCAGAGCGGGGTCGAGACGGTCGCGGTCAGGAGGTAGCCGGTCACCACCCAGGAGAGGTGGGAGAGACCGTGGAGGTCACCGGCGATCGTCGGCAGCGCGGTCGCCACGATCGTCTGATCGAGGGCGGCCAGGAGCATGCCCAGCATCAGCGCGCCGATGACCAGCAGGACGCGGCGCTGGCTGAGGTGGACCTCCCCTGGAACCGGCCCTCCGCCGCTCTCCCGGGCGACCGTTACCCGAGCGACTCTGGGCTGGCCAGTGGCCGCGGCATGATCGCCTCGAGCTCGGGCACGCGCCTCCCATCGAATTGACAAAGTTCGGTAACCTCATCATTATACATGCTGATGATCCGGGTACCGAATTCGCCGTGCGAGATGGGTCGCTCATGACCGCAGAGGACCGCCGCGGAGCCCTGATCGCTCGGCTGATCGAGCTCCAGCCCCTGGCTCGGCGTCGCTTCGAGGCCGCGATCCCGAGCCAGCTCCAGGAGATGCGCGCGCGCCTCAGCGAGGAGGTGGGCAACACCACGGTCCGCCAGCTCGAGGTGCTCCGGATCATCGCCAGCGAGGGGACCATGGCCATGCATCAGCTGGCGGCCCGCCACGGGGTGACCCGGAGCACCACGACCGAGGTGGTTGACCGGCTCGAGTCCCAGGGCCTGGTCGAGCGTCGCCACGATCCCCTCGACCGGCGAAGCGTCGAGGTTGCCCTGACCGAGCGGGCCCAGACGCTGGTGGCCCAGGTGCGGCAGCTGCAAGAGTCCAGCCTGGCCGTCGTCACCAAGGCCTACGACGACGAGGAGCTGGCCACCCTGGTTCGGCTGCTGGAGAAGATCGTGGCCCAAGAGGTGCCCGAGCCGGCGGCCGCCGATCCGACCACCCAGGCGAGCGCGCCCTAGCGGCTGGGGCGGAAGAGGGGGAAGGCCCCGGCACCCGCTAGCTGGTGTAATCGGGGGGTGTCCAGGATCACGCCCGACCACGTCCGAGAAGCCACCAGACGGCTCAGCGCGGCCGGCTGCATCGCAGCCCCTGAGGAGGCAGAGGAGCTGGTCGCCGCCGCTCTGGGTGACCCGGTCAGGCTGGCTGCCATGGTCGACCGGCGGACGGTCGGGGAGCCCCTGGCCTGGATCAAGGGGACGGTCACCTTCTGCGGCTGCCAGATCAAGGTCGCATCGGGCGTCTTCGTCCCGCGCTGGCTGAGCGAGCCACTGGCCGAACGGGCGGCGGAGCTGCTGCCGCCGAGCGGTCGGGCGATCGACCTTGGCACCGGGAGCGGCGCCGTGGCCCGGGTCCTGATGGAGCGCCGGCCCCGGGCTCTGGTGATCGGCACCGAAACGGATCTCCTCGCGATCGAGTGTGCCCGGGAGAACGGCGTCACCGTGATGGTGGGCGACCTGTTCCAGGGCGTTCCCGCCACCTGGCGCCGGTTGGTCGACGTCGTGGTCGGGATCCTTCCTTATGTCCCCACCGACGAGATCGAGTACCTGCCCCGGGACGTGCGCGCGTTCGAGCCTCTCACAGCCTTGGAAGGGGGCAGCGACGGGCTCGCGGTGGTCCGGCGGGCCGCAGTTGAGGCGGCCGAGTGGCTGAGGGATGGCGGCAGCCTGCTACTGGCGATCGGGGGCAAGCAGGCGGAGGCGCTGGGCCCGGTCCTCGGTGAGGCCGGCTTCGGTCCCATGAGGGTGATGACCGACGAGGACGGCGATGTCCGCGGGGTCGAGGCGATGGCTGGTGCCGCCCAGCCCACCGCCTGAACCAGGCCAGCCTCGGGTTGTCGGGAGCGGAACCGTCGCCGGGCTTGACAAACGATATATCGTTGAGTTAACGTAAGCGAGTCAAATGCATCTGCTATCTATCGGAGGCGAGAGAACATGAGAAGTGACGTTCGGCCAGTACCGGGCCGGGGACATGGCCCGTCGAAGCGGCATCGGCCAGACAGCCGTGGGCCGCTACATCCTGCGGCAGTAGATCGTCTACGGAGCCATCTGGGCCCGTTCGACGACCTGGAATTTCGGGCTCCCTTTCGCGGCGGTTTCGGCGGCCGCCTGCGCGGCGGCCGGAGGGGGCGGGTCCCCCGGGGCAACGTTCGCGCCGCGACCCTGCTCCTCCTGGCTGAGCAGCCCCGCAATGGGTACCAGATCATGCAGGAGATCACCGAGCGCAGCAAGGGCGTCTGGAGCCCGAGCCCGGGTTCGGTCTACCCCGCCCTCCAGCAGCTCGAGGACGAGGGGATGGTCCGTTCCCAGGAGACGGATGGACAGCGCCTGTTCACCCTGACCGAGGCGGGCACCAGCTATACCGAGGAGCACCGTGCCGAGTTCGGCTCTCCCTGGGAGGCCGTCTCCGGGGCAGTGGGCGACGATATCCATGCGCTGCTGGGGCTGGTGCGACAGACGATCGGGGCCGTGATGCAGGTGGCCCATGCTGGCAACCCCTCCCAGGTCGCGCTGGCGAGCCAGCTGATGAAGGAGACGAAGCGGAAGCTCTACCTGGTCCTGGCGGAGGACGACGTCGACCCTCAACCGGCGGCGCCGGCAGCGCCGGTCAGGTGACCGCGCCCAGGGCGAGCAGAGCTGTTTGGCCGACGTAAACTCCGGTGACGCGGTTCGGTGCAATCCGAGGAGCAGACGATGGAGAAGCGAAGGTGAGCACAGGCGAGACCGACCGGGCCGGCGGCGAACCGAGTCCGGACTGGTCCCGCTACGGCCAGGCGCTTATTCAGGCAATGGCTGAGGTGTTGGGCGAAGTCCCTGAGGCGGATCGCGAGGCGGTGCTAGAAACGGCCGACTACTGGCTCTCCCTGGGACTGGCGCTGGGGGTCAGCTCACCCGCCGAGGCCCGACGGCTGCTCTTGGTCATCGAGCGTGAGGAGCAGGACCGATCCCAGCTTGAGGATGACGCGCGCGGGTTCGCGGCCGAGGCGCTGGCGTGAGAAGGCGCGGTCTGGTGAGCGATCTCTACCGCAGCGCTCGGCTGGCGAACGACGTGAGCACGCTGGCATCGGGAAACCCGCATCGCATCGCGCGCCGTGCCAAGAACAAGGTGATCGGCCGGGCTCTCGGGCGTGCCGGGATCTGGCGGGCGCTCTGGCGCTGATCAGCTGATCCGGAAGCCGGTCATGCCTGCGTTTGCGCCTGACTGGCGGCAACGGATTCCCTGACCCGCAGCCAGGCATCTTCGACATGTTGGACCACGTGCTGTCGCGCGGTCTCCACGTCGCGGGCCCGGACCGCGTCCAGGATCATCTGGTGGTTGGAGACCTCCACAGCCATGGGATGCAGGGTCCGGGTGGTCGTGTTGACCAGCATGCGCAACCTTCCCGCCACACTCTCATTCCATACGCGCATGAGCAGGCCGTCGCAGGTCAGCCGGTAGAGGGTGTCGTGAAATGCGAGGTCGGTCACGGCAACGCGAAGCGGATCACCAGCGTCGGCGGCCTCGCTGACCTGACGCCAGGCGCGCTCCAGGCTTCGATCGCTGCTCGCCGTCGATCCTGCGATCAGGAGTTCGACCGCGTGCACCTCCAAGACCTTGCGCAGGCCATAGAGTTCGTCGACGACCTTGGTCGAGAACTCGATCACGTATTTGCCGCGGCGGGGAACGCTCAGGATCAAGCCGTCCTTCTCGAGGAGCGCCATCGCCTCTCGCAGCGGCCCCCGGCTGATTCCCATCTCCTGTGCCAGGGTCGCCTCGACCAGGCGCTCGCCGC
Organism: Candidatus Dormiibacterota bacterium; assembly: GCA_036521135.1. Lineage (GTDB taxonomy): Bacteria > Chloroflexota > Dormibacteria > Aeolococcales > Bog-877 > Bog-877. The sequence continues at coordinate 4,070 of DATDII010000234.1, forward strand.
CCGCGAAGCGTCCCGACAGAATCGAGGAACGCAGGGCCTCCAGGGCGGTCGCCCCCAGCGTTTCCGAGGCGACCCTGGCGAGTCGCGGCCGCCTCGGTGCCGGATGCGCCCCGGTTCCGGTGGGGAGGATTGAGCCGGTGGCTCCTGCTATCAGCGGCATTGAACCCCGGGGCAGCCGGCTCTGACCTGTGCTGCGCTCGAGCGGAGTGTGAGTTGCCACTGGTTCCCCCTAGCCCGCCTGGAGCAGCCGGGAAATCGCTGATTGGTCGTTCCGCCCCGGTCGCACCAGGGCGGTGGATCCGGGACCGGCGTCGGAGACGAGCGACGTTGGGTGTGCTCTGCGAGCGCTGTCGCAGGCCGCGACAGCGCCCATCACCTCCCCCATCCTCCTAGTTGACCATCTTCGCGGGCTCGCTGGCAACACCAGCGCATTTGCGGACGGCGCGCGCCGGCGCTGCCTATAACCTATATGGAGATGGCACCGGCCCAGGCTGCATCGGCTGGCGAAGCGTGAACACCACCGCCCAGTTCTGGCGCGAGGCCGGGCAAGCTGCGCCATCGGTTTGGCACTCCGGGCTCGGCCCACCTGCACCACCTAGTCCGTCGGCCATCCGACGGTGGCCGCCAGCGCTCCCGGAGCGACGACCCGGCTAAGACCGCGCAAGAGGATCAGGCCCGGCTTGGAGCTCCTTATCTCCTCCAGCACCGTCCCGTCGAAGTCGGTCACCAGGGAGAGGGTCTGTCCAGCCTCGACCGCCTGCCCCAGCTCCACCTGCTGGACCAGCACGCCGGCCACCGACGTACGGAGCTGGTCGCCCCCCTGGAGGTGGACTGTGCGCCGACGGGGCGCGGCCGCGGTGGTGGTGAGCAGCCCTGCCCCCGCGAGGACGCCGATCACGGCGGCGATCACCTCATCCGCGTCTGCCTGAGACCGCCTGCCTCCGCCGCCCACCTCCAGGGCCAATCCGATCCGGCCCGACCTGGACACCGCTCCGGACAGCGTGCCCACACCGGGGGACGTCTGGGCGTGGGGAAGGCCCATCGCGTCTCCGAGACGCAGTGTGCGCTGGTCACGCTCACCGTCTCCACTCTGGTGGATGATCGCGAAGGGGGTCACCTCCTCGGTCCACTCCCCCCCGTGGACGTCGACCACGATCTCGGATTGGCTGAGCAGCTCGGTCCAGATCCGGTCGGCGAGGCGCTCTGAGAACGTTCCCTGGCTCGAGCCGGGCCAGACCCGGTTGAGGTTGCGCCCGTCGACGGGGTTTGCCCCGGGAATCCCAGCCTGGGCTGCGAGCACATCGGCCACGAAGATGACGGTCAGCGAGCCGGTCACATCCTTCGGCTCGACTTTCCGCCAGATCGCCTGCACGGCATCCTGGGTGACCAGCTCGGTCCCGTGCACGCCCGCGACCACGGCGACATCGGGTCCGGCCGCCGCGCCGCGGATCGATCCGTAGGGGACGAACGTGTCCGGTCCCAGTCCCTGACCGGGCACATCGAGTCGAGCCGTGGTCTTGGAGCCCGCCTGTCCGCTCAATCACCACCTCCTCTCTTGGCTTGTCGGCCCAGGCCAGGACGGTCTGGGCGTTGTCGTCGAGAACTTGAATGCGGCGGTCCCGCTTGGACCACGGCGTCCACGTTCGAGCGGCGCAGGTCCCAGGGCCCGAGCTGGGCGAGGAACCAGGTCACACCGGCTGCCTGCCACGGGTGGGGATCGCTGCCCGCGGCCCTGGCGACGACCACGTCAAAGCCAGGATCGCCCACCCCATAGCGGCGCAGCAGGCCCCGCATCTCCTCGATTTGCTGGGGTTCCTCGACGTCGATGACAAAGACTCCCTGCCGGCTGGCGGCGCGTTGCAGCGGTGCCCGCTTGGGCCAGCGGGCAGCCACCCAGACCGGCAGTGGCTGCTGCCGGGCCGAGGGCAGGAACCTGGTCGCTGCCAGGTGGTACCGGGCGCCGTGGTGCTCGACGGGGTCACCCGCCAAGAGGCGCTCAACCACGCTCAGCGACTCGTCCAGGATCCGGCCCCGGGTCGGCGGATCCAGCTCCTCGCCAAAGGTCGCGAACTCGGAGCCGCGCAGATCGCCCAGGCCCGCCCCCAGGGTGAAGCGACCTGAGCTGAGCTGGTCGAGCGCCGCCACCTGGCGTGCCAGCGTCCAGGGCCGGCGCCGCGGCAGCGGGGTGACCATGGGCCCGAGCCGGATGGTGCTGGTCGCGACTGCGGCGGCCGCCAGGGCGATCCAGGGGTCGAGCACCTCGTCGACGCCGGGGAAGACCAGGTGGTCCCAGAGGAAGAAGCCCTCCCAGCCCGCCTCCTCGGCGCGCCGGGCGAGGTCGCCCAGGTAGCTCGGGTCGGCCAGCTCCCCGAAGGGCGGGATGAACAGTCCGTGGTGCAGGGGGGATCCTCAGCGCGGCTGAGCGCAGCCTGGCGGTTCAGCAGGCCCCGGCGGTGCGATCCGGCGCCCGCTGAACCGCGCGCCTACGATCCCAGCGACCAGTACTGGGGCAGCACGTTCAGGTTCGGGTTCTGGGGCAGGGCCCCCTTCAGCTTCTTGCTGATCACCGACTCCTGGTAGGGATAGTTCGGCTGCCAGAGGCCGGGCAGCTGCTCGGCGCCGTAGACGCCGATCGCGCGGATCGCTGCCGGGTTGGAGCTGATACCCGCCTGGTTGATCAGGGCGTCCATGTGCGGGTTGCTGTAGCCCTGGGGGTTGGTGCCGCCCCCGGTCGCGAACCACTGGGATCCGATCGGCAGGTACTCGGGGGAGTAGGTGGGCGTCGACCCGATCTCGCCGAAGTTGCCCATCTGCCACTGGCAGCCCTCGTTGCCGTTGCTGCAGGACACCAGGTTGCCAAAGATGGTGCCGACCGGCTCCTGCTTCAGGCTGACGTGGATCCCCGCCTCGGACCAGGCAGACTGCATCGCCTCCACCTCGGCCAGGAAGGGCTGGGACCCGGTCGCGACCATCTCGGTGAAGTTCAACTGGGCCCCCTTGGCGACGCCAGTCCCACACTCGCCGGCGCCGCTACCGGGCTTGGCGCAGCTGTCGATCCCGTTGGGGTGGACCGTCCAGCCGTGGCTGCTGAGGAGCTTCTTGGCTCCGGAGACGCTGAACGGGTAGGGGTTGGTCGTCCCGATCTTGGCGGTGTAGGGATTGGCCGGTCGGGTCGGGATCGGGCCGTAGGTGGGATACGCCTCACCGTGGTAGATGTCGCTGGAGATCTGGGGCTGGTTGATCAGTTTCTGCATCGCCTGGCGGATGTAGAGCTGTTTGAAGATCGGGCCCACGGTGGGATTGGTGAAGTTGAGGAAGAAATCGTTGAAGCCATAGTCGACCCAGTTGGCGACCTGGTATCCGTGCGAGGTGAAGTAGGCCTTCTGGGAGATGTCCTGGACCGGCAGGTAGCCGTAGTCGAGCTGACCGGAACGCAGGGCATCGAACTCGGCGGCGTCACTGGTGAAGGGGACCTCCTCGAACTTGGCCAGCTTGGGTCGGCCGGGTCCCGTGTAGTTGGTGTTGGGAACAAAGGTCGCGGCACCGGTGGCGGCGCTGAAGAACTGGATGTGCCAGGGTCCGTCGACCGTCTTCCAGAGGGGATTGGTGCCGTACGAGGCAACGTCCTGTGACTGGGTGTTGAGGAAGTTGTAGACCGCGGTCGCCCCGGCCGTGGTCGTGTCGTAGTTGCCTACCGGCCCCGAGCTCGAGGTCCGGTCCCAGGCCTGCTGGGGAATTGGCACGATCTGGCTCAGCTGGTTGTAGAGGATCCAGAGATGGCTGTAGGCCTTGTCGAAGGTGAGGCTGAACTGGTAGGGATTGCTGGCCGGAAAGCTCATCGAGGTGATGTCGTCGGGGATGCTCCCGGCGGCGTACCCGAGCCAGTTGTCCTTCTCGGCGAAGAAGATGTTCATCCAGAGTTCGACGTCCCGGTTGGTCACGGGATGACCGTCGGACCAGGTGAACTTGCGGTTCAGGTTGATGGTGACCGTCTTGCCGCCATTGGAGTAGATGGGGGCCTCGCCAACGCTCTCCGCGTAGTCGATGCCGACCTGGAGTCCGTGGCCGAAGAAGTAGAGCGGCCGCCACATCAGGGGCGAGAATTGCAGGTAGTCCACGTTGTTGGAGACCGACCCGCCAGCGAAGGGCATGATGTAGTTGGGAACAACGCCTTGAGGCAGGGCGAAGGTGGCCGTCCCGTGGTAGCGCGAGCTGTTCGCACTAACCGCCGAAGCGGTCGCGGAAATGAGCAGCAGCGCGGCGACTGCGCTTGCCCCCAGGCGTGACTTCACCATGGCGTACCTCCAAAGTTGAGGGACGGTCCGGCCGTGCGAGGCCCGGACGCCGGGTCGCCAGAGCATACCTTCGCTCACCAACCCTGGTCAACAGTCTGCAGCCAGAGGTGCTCCGGGGCGGATCCCGGGCCTGCGCCTGCCGCCAGCCGGCCGGGCTAGGACTCGTCGAGAGGCTTCGCCAGGCCGTCGGCCACAGACCCTGAGGTCGCCAGCCGCCAGATGTCGTACCGCCTGCCTGACTGGATCCGGTCCACCTGCGCTGCCAGCACCGCGAAGGCGGGAGCCAGCTCGGCCGGCTCGTGCCAATGGGCCTGCTCCTCGGGCCCCAGGGTGATCAGAGACATTGCGGTCCGCATGTACGCGCCGGGCGTGACCGAGATCACAGCGATGCCAAAGGGGGCGAGCTCCAGGGCCAAGGTCTTGGTCAGGCCCTCGACCCCGTGCTTGGAGGGGCAGTAGCCGGACTCGCCGATGAAGCCCCTGATCCCCGACTGGGAGGACACGTTCACGATCAGGCCTTGGGCGCGCTCCTTCATCGCCGGCACCAGCTCATGGGCGAGGAGGAAGACGGAGCGCAGATTGGTCGAGATGACCCGGTCCCATTCGGCGATCGACATCTCCTCGACCGGCTTGAGCACGATCACGCCGGCGTTGTTGATGAGGACGTCGACCCGGCCGAGGCGGTCGAGGATCTCGGTCGCCTCCCGGTGCACCTGGTCGGCGTCGCCGACATCCACCTGGCGGGTGGTCAGGGGGTGGCCCGATGCCCCGGCCTCTTTGCCGAGGTCCTCCAGCTCGGATCCGACCAGCGAGAGGGCGACGACCTCCGCGCCCAGCTCGGCCAGATGGAGGGCGACCGCCCGTCCCAGCCCCGATCCCGCTCCGGTGACGACCACGACCTGGCCCTCCAGGGCCAGCTGACCGGTCATCGGTCGACCTCGGACATGTCGCGGTAACGAGGGCCGGCGGTTGCCCCCATTGGGAAAATTGCCTCGATCCGGGCCATCTCGGTCGGGGAGAGCGCGACGTCCACCGCCGCCCGGTTCTCCTCCAGGTAGCGAACCCGCTTGGTGCCGGGGATGGGAACGATCTCCGGGCCCCGGTGGAGGAGCCAGGCCAGCGCCAGCTGAGCCGGGGTCACCCCCTTGTCGTTGGCGACCTCGGTGAGGCGGTCCAGGGCCTCGCGGTTGCGGGCGAAGTTCTCACCTTGAAAGCGCGGCCCCCGGCGCCGGGTGTCGTCCTCGCCGAAGTCCTCGGGGCTGCGGAAGGTCCCTGAGAGAAAGCCCCGGCCGAGTGGGCTGTAGGCGACGAAGCCGATGCCGAGCTCGGCGACCGCGTCGAGGAGGCCCTGCTCCGGATCCCTGCTCCAGAGCGAGTACTCCGTCTGGAGGGCGGAGATCGGGTGCACGGCGTGGGCGCGCCGGATCGTCTCCGGGGCCGCCTCGGAGAGCCCGAGATAGCGGACCTTGCCTGCGGCGACCAGCTCCGCCATGGCCCCGACCGTCTCCTCGATCGGGCAGCCGGGATCGACCCGGTGCTGGTAGTAGAGGTCGATCTGCTCAATGCCAAGGCGGGCCAGCGAGGCGTCACAGCACTGGCGCAGGTACTCCGGGTCGCCCCTGATCCCGAGCCGCTCGCCGGAGGGGGAGAACGCGTAGCCGAACTTGGTGGCCAGGACCACCTCGGACCGGCGCTCCGCCAGGACCTGGCTCAGGAGCCTCTCGTTGCTGCCCCTTCCGTACATGTCAGCCGTGTCCCAGAAGGTGATCCCAAGGTCGATCGCGCGGTGCAGGGTGGCGACCGAGCCGGAGTCGTCGGCGGTGCCGTAGACGCCCGCCATGGCCATGCAGCCGAGCCCGAGCGACGAGACCTCTAGCCCCTGACTTCCGAGTTTGCGCAGCTTCAAGTCCTTCCCCCGGGGGGACGGCCAGGAGCCCTCCCGGCAGCCCTGTCCCCAAATCTGTTGAACGAGCCCTTCGCCAGGGGACGTGGCCGCGGCGGCGCTCCCTGTCCCGGCTAATATCGCAGGCCTTGCCGACGGAGCCGCCCCGGGGAGGGCCCGTGGTGGCACCGCCGGGAGCGACCTGTTCTGGGAGGTGGTCATGGATCTGCAGCTGGCCGGGCGCCGGACGCTGGTGACCGGCGCCAGCCACGGGATCGGCCTGGAGATCGCTCGTGTCCTGGCCCAAGAGGGAGGCGCCCTGGCGATCTGCGCCCGGGACCAGGACAGGCTGACCGAGGCGGCCGGTCAGCTGAGCCAGCTGGGTGGGACGGTCTTCCACCAGCCGGTCGACGTGACCGAGGGCGACCAGCTGGCGGCCTTCGTGGCCGCCGCGGCGAACGAGCTGGGCGGGCTCGACGGCGTGGTCGCCAATGCCGGGGGCAGCAGCGGGGGAGCCCTCGGGGAATCGACCAGGGCGGACTGGAGGGACACCTTCGAGCTCAACGTGGGCCACGCCGCCGAGCTGCTCCGGACAGCATCGCCACACCTGCTCCGGTCGACCAGTCCGGCCGCGGTCCTGATCTCCTCCATCTCGGGGAGCAAGCCCGCGCCCCGGGCCCAGTACGGAGCCAGCAAGGCGGCCCTGATCTACCTCGCCGCCGCCCTGGCCCGAGAGCTGAGCCCGCACCACATCCGGGTCAACGCGGTCAGCCCGGGCTCGATTCTCTTTCCCGGTGGCGGATGGGACTCGCTCCGCCTGAGCGACCCCGAGCGCTTCCAGGGCTTCCTCGACCGGGACCTGCCCTCCGGCAGACTCGGCAGCGCCGGCGAGGTCGCCCAGGTGGTCGCCTTCCTGCTCTCCCCGGTCGCGAGCTGGGTCAACGGGGCCAACATCGCCGTGGACGGGGCCCAGGGCCGGCCGAGCTCGGCCGGATGGTAGAGGAGGGGAGCGCGCCCGAGCTGGTGGTGATGATCTCGAGCCCGCTCGAGCCCGAGTTGGTCGAGAGGATCCGGGCCCTCCCGGTCGTGGCCGAGGTGCTCTACCAGGAGGACCTCCTGCCCCCGGCTCGCTATCCCAACGACCACGGTGGCGATCCCGGCTTCGTTCGGGACCGGGCCCAGGCCCAGCGCTGGCTTGATCTCCTGGGGCGGGCCGACGTCCTGTTCGGGTACCCAGGCGAGGCTGGCGCCGAACTGGCACTGGCCCTGGAGCAGGCCCCAAGGGTGCGCTTCGTTCAGGGAACGTCGGCCGGGATGGGGGCGCACATCCGCCGGGCCGAGCTGGCCCCGGAAGTGCTGGAGCGGGTCGCCTTCGCCTCGGCGGCCGGGGTCCACGGGGCGATGCTCGCCGAGTTCGTCTTCCTCGGCCTCCTCTGGATCCGCAAGGACGGGGCCCGGCTGACCCAGATCCGAGCGGAACGAGCCTGGGTCCACTACCCGATGGGCGAGCTCGACGGCTCCACCCTGGCGGTGGTCGGCATGGGCCACATCGGTCGGGCCCTGGCCACCCGGGCCCGGGCGTTCGGCGTGGAGGTGCTGGCGGTGACCAGGCAGGCGAGCCCCGAGCCGCTCGCCGACGCCGTCTACCCCATGTCCGAGCTGAGCCAGGCGATGCGCCGCGCCGACGCGGTCGCGGTGGCGCTGCCCCTGACCCCGCTCACCGACGGCCTGGTTTCCGGCGCTGTCATGGACCAGCTCCGACCCACCGCGATCGTCTGCAACGTGGGCCGGGGCGCGGTCGTCGACCAGGACGCGCTCACCGCCATGCTCGACCAGGGCCGCCTGGCGGGCGCGGTGCTCGACGTCTTCGCCGAGGAGCCCCTACCCCCCGACCATCCCCTCTGGACGATGGAGAACGTGGTTCTCAGTCCCCACACGGCGTCGCTCTCGGCCCACGAGAACGAGCGCATCGTCGACCTCTTCGCCAAGAACCTGAGCCGCCTCGCCGCCGGAGAGGCGCTTCTCAGCGCGGTCAACCTGCGCGAGTTCTACTGAGGCCGCCGTCAGTGCCAGACCAGATCCGCTGGGGCATCCTCAGCACCGCCAACATCGCGGTCAAACGCTTCATCCCGGGGGTTGACCGGTCGCGAAACGGGGTGGTCGCGGCGATCGCGAGCCGGGACCCTGCCCGAGCGCAGGAGGTGGCCACCCGGCTGAACATCCCGAGGGCCTACGGCTCCTACCAGGAGCTGCTTCAGGACCCGGCCGTGGACGCCATCTACAACCCCCTGCCCAACACCCTTCACGGGGAGTGGACCATCGCGGCGGCCCGCGCCGGGAAGCCGGTCCTCTGTGAGAAGCCGCTGGCGGCGACCAGCGCCGAGGCCGAGCAGATGATCGCCGCCTGCAGGGAGCAGGGGGTGCTGCTGATGGAGGCGTTCATGTACCGCTTCCATCCCCAGCACGAGCTGGTTCGGAATCTGATCGATCAGGGCACGATCGGCGAGCTCCGCTTCGTCCGGGCCGCCTTCACATTCATGCTCGAGCCCTTTCCCGAGGGCAACGTCCGGCTCCAGGCGGAGCTGGGCGGCGGCGCCCTTCTGGACGTCGGCTGCTACGCCGTCAACGCCGCCCGGATGCTCTTCGGCGCGGAGCCTCTCGGCGCGACCGCGCACTGGGACTTTCGCCCCGAGCTTGGAGTCGAGGTCTCCCTGGCCGGGATCCTCGACTTCGAGGGGGGGTGCCTGGCCACCTTCGACTGCGGCTTCCGCGCGCCGGGCGCGGGGAGCTACACCGCAGTTGGGACCAAGGGCCGGATCGAGGTCCCCGACGCCTTCGTGCCCGGGACGGGCGAGCTGACGGTCCGGGCGGCCCTGGCGGCGGGGACGACCGAGCAGCGGGTCCCGGCCGTGGATCAGTACCAGCTCGAGGCCGAGGAGTTCGCCGACGCGCTCCTCAGCGGCCGGCCCCTGCGGATTCCGGCGCGCGATGCCCTGGGGACACTCCGGGCGGTCGAGGCACTCCGCCTCTCGGCGGCCGCCGACGGCCTCAGGCAGCCGGTCCGGTCCCGCTGACCGGTCAGGCCGCCGGACCACCCAAACAAACTGCTAACAGTTGACAATCGCAGAGGGACCTGGTACCGTCCCCAACTTGGTTGGGCGTCTGCGCGCCTGCCACCGGAAGTTCACACTCGGGGGATACCGCTCTTGAAATCCAGGCTGTTCACCACACTCACGATCGCTCTGCTCGGTGTGAGCGTCGTGCTGGCCGGCTCGAGTTCGGCCCTGGCCAAGAGCTCCAAGTCCGGGGGCACCGTGACCTTCGCCCTGCCCCCGGGATCGCTGCCGACCTACATCTTCCCCTTCGTCAGCGGGCCCAACTCCAACAACCTCGACCTGTTCCAGTTCACCCCCTTCATGTGGCGGCCCCTCTACTGGTTCGGCAAGGGCAACGAGGCGGGGATCAACTACTCCCAGAGCATCGGCAAGCCGCCGGTCTACTCCAGTGACGGCCGCACCGTCACCATCTCCCTCAACCGCAACTTCAAGTGGTCCGACGGCCAGCCGGTGACCAACCGGGACATCGAGCTCTGGATGAACATCTTCTTTGCCGAGAAGACCCAGTACCTGGCCTATTCGGTGGGCAGCATCCCTGACGACATCACCTCGATGAGCTTCCCGGCGAGCACCCCCTACCAGTTCAGCATCACCTTCAACAAGGCGTACAGCCATCTCTGGCTGCTCTACAACCAGCTGAGCCAGATCACCCCGATCCCCCAGCAGGCCTGGGACCGCACCTCGGCCACCGGCCCAGTCGGCAACTACGACACCACCCCCGCCGGGGCGACCGCCGTCTACAGCTTCCTCAACGCCCAGTCGGCGAAGGAGAACACCTACGCCAGCAATCCCCTCTGGAAGACGGTGGACGGGCCCTGGCATCTCTCCGCATTCGATCCCTCGACCGGCTACGCCGCCTACGTGCCCAACCCCAGCTACGGAGGGCCGGGCAAGCCCAAGATCGCCAAGTTCGAGGAGATCCCCTTCACCAGCGATACCGCCGAGTACGACGCGCTTCGGTCGGGTCAACTCGACTACGGCTACCTGCCCTCGGAGGACATCTCCCAGGAGAAGTACTTCACCTCCAAGGGGTACAAGGTGGCGGCCTGGACCGACTTCGGCTTCAACGACTTCTTCATCAATTTCCTGAGCCCGACGGTGGGTCCGATCTTCCAGCAGCTCTACGTCCGCCAGGCGATGCAGAAGCTGGTCAACCAGCCCCAGATCTCCAAGGACGTGTACCACGGCACCGCCTACCCCACCTATGGGCCGGTGCCGGTCAACCCACCCAACCCCTACATCTCCAAGGCGGTCAAGGCCAACCCCTACCCCTACAGCGTATCCGGGGCCAAGAAGCTCCTCTCCAGCCACGGCTGGACCGTCAAGCCGGGCGGCACTGACACCTGCGCCCACCCCGGCACCGGTGCCGGCCAGTGCGGGGCCGGGATCAGCAAGGGGGAGGCGCTCAACTTCACCGAGACGGT
>DATDII010000235.1:0-4260 GCA_036521135.1 Candidatus Dormiibacterota bacterium
GCCCGCCGCCACCGCCTCGCCGATCTTCGAGAAACTGACGGTCACCCTGCCCCCGAGCGGGCATGCCCTGGCGACGGCCATCCTCAACGCCTTCGTCACCGGCCAGGACCGCTACGTCTGTCCGAGCGGGTTGGCCTCCCCGACCACCAACCTGATCCTGGGGACGGGTACCTGCTGAGGACTAGGCCGAGAGCCGGGCCGGTTGCGCCTGCACATGGTGGGCGGTGAACAACGGGGAGATCGACGTGGCCGGCGCCGGGCGGCCGAAGAGGAACCCCTGGAGCTCCTCGCAGCCGTCGCGGATCAGGAGGTCGGCCTGGGCTTGGGTCTCGACGCCCTCCGCCACCACCTTGAGGCCGAGGCCGTGGGCCAGGGCCAGGGTGGCCGCGACGATGGTCGTGTCCTCGGCCCGGGTACCGATCCCGCTGACGAATGACCGATCGATCTTGAGCACCTGGAAGGGGAAGCGCTGGAGGGCGGTCAGGGACGAGTTGCCGGTGCCGAAGTCGTCGATGGCCAGGGTCACCCCGAGGTCGCGGAGGTCCCCAAGGGCTCGGGCCGCCGAGCCCGGGTCGGTGATCAGGACGCTCTCGGTGACCTCGAGGTGAAGACGGCTCGGGGCGAGGCCGGTCTCGGCCAGGGCCGCCCGGACGTCCTGGACCAACCCCCTGTCCTGAAGCTGGGCCACTGAGAGGTTGACCGCCATGGTGAGGTCGGCCGCCGCCGGGTCGGCGGCGCTCCAGTCGCGCAGGGTGGTGCACGCCTGCTTCAGGACCCAACGCCCGATCCCGGAGATGCTTCCCGACTCCTCGGCCAGCGGGATGAACTTGTCCGGGCCGAGCAGGCCGCGCTCGGGGTGCTCCCAGCGGACCAGGGCCTCGTACCCGACCGGATCGCCGGTGCTGGCCGACACGATCGGCTGGTAGTAGAGCCGGAGCTCGCCCCGCTGGGCCGCCCCCCGCAGGCCCGTCGAGAGCTCGATCCGGTCCTGGAAGGCCCGATCCAGGGCCTCGTCGAGGACCTGGAAGCTCCCCCGCGAGACCTGCTTGGCGTAGTGCAGGGCCACCCCGGCCCGGCGAACCACCTCGGCGGGCAGCTCCTTGCGGTACTGCACCGCCACCCCACCGGTGACCTGGATGTCGATCTCCCGTCCCTCCACCTGGTAGCTCTTGGTCAGTCCCTGGAGCAGGCGGGAAACAACCTGCTCCAGCGACCTGGAACGGACCCCTGACATCAGGACCGCGAAGGCGGCTCCCTCGAGCCGGGCGACGACGTCCTCGGGTCGGACCGAGTTGAGCAGCCGCTGGGCGACCGCCCCCAGGACCTCGTCGCCGACCAGGTAGCCGAAGGCATCGTTGACCTGCTTGAAGTGGTCGAGGTCGATGGCGATCACGGCCACCTGGCGGCGGGAGGATGCCGGGTGATTGATCTCCTCAAGGAGTCCCTGGCGGTTGACCAGGCCGGTCAGGTCGTCCATCCGCGCCTGGCGGATCAGCTCCGCCTCGGCGGACTTGCGGGCGCTGATGTCCTGGTAGGCGGCCAGCACCGCCACGACCTGGCCATCCCCGTTGTGGAGGGGGGCGGTCGAGAGGGCCACTTCCACCGGGTGGCCGTCACGATGGCGGCGCCTGACCTCGACCCCCTGAAGGTCGCGCCCGTGGGTAGAGTCGGCCAGGAGCTGGTCCGACTCCCGGCGAGCGCTGGAGTCGACGATCGGCATCTCCAGGCCAACCACCTCGGCGGCGGTCCAGCCAAAGAGGTGCTCCGCCGCCGGGTTCCAGAGCAGCACCTTGCGATCGGGCGCAACCACGATCAGAGCGGTCGGCGATCCGACCACCGCCGCCCGGAGCAACTCCTGCTCCGAGAGCTGGGGAAGGCGGGGTAGATCCGGGGTGGCGGGTTCGGCAGAAGAGGCCGGGTCGTGGTCCACTTCGGCGCCGGCGCTGGCCCGACTTCGCCGAGCGTGTTTAAGACGCATGAGATCCAGGCTAGGTCGGGACTTTGGCAGCGGTGCGACGTCCCGGTGAACTCATCGTCACGTCCTCTTCATCGTGGAGGAGGCCCTGGGACCGGTGCCGGGATGGCACCGCGGCGAGATCGCCGCGGTCGGGGGCCGCCCCTTGTCCCTCTGTGATCTGCTAACAAGGGCGGGTGGCCAAGGGCAGCCGGGGACTCTCCACGACCAGCTACGACTCAATCGTCGTCGGTGGCGGCCACAACGGGCTGATCTGCGCCGCCTACCTGGCCGGGGCCGGGCACCGGGTCGCCGTGCTCGAGGCCCGGCCTCGGGTTGGAGGCGCCGCTGTCACCGAGGAGGTCTGGCCCGGCTACCGCGTCTCGGTCCTCTCGTATGTGGTCAGCCTGCTCCGGCCCGCCATCGTCAGGGAACTGGGGCTGGAGCGCTTCGGCTACCAGGTCTATCCCCTCGACCCCGCCTACTTCATGCCCTTCCCGGACGGGCGCTCCTTCTTCTACTGGGAGGACCCCCTGCGAGCCGCCGCCGAGGTGGCCAAGTTCTCGGTCCGGGACGGGCGGGCCCTGCTCGAGTACGACGAGGTGATCGGGAAGCTGGTCGCCGCGGTCCGGCCCCTCCTCGACCAGCCGCCTCCGCGCCTGGTCGGAAGGCATCCCTCCGATCTCGGCCCGGTGATCCGGCTGGGTCGCCACCTGGTCCACCACCGGGCCGAGCTTCGCTCTCTGAGCGACATCATGACCATGTCCGTTTCCGACTTCCTGGATCAGTGGTTCGAGGACCCCGCCGTCAAGGGCGCCCTCTCGCCGGGAGGGGTCATCGGAGCCTGGGCCGGCCCGCACTCTCCGGGGACGGCCTATGTCCTGCTCCACCACCGGATCGGGGAGGCTGGCGGCCAGCGCGGGGGCTGGGCCTTCGTCCGGGGAGGGATGGGCGCCCTCTCCGAGATCCTCGCCACCGTCGTCCGGTCTCGGGGGGCGGAGATCCGCACCGACTCCCGGGTGGCCCGGATCCTGGTCGAGGGCGGTCGGGCGGCAGGCGTCGTCCTGGCGGACGGCACCGAGCTGAGATGCGACCGGGTCGTCTCGGCTATGCATCCGCGAACGACCCTGCTCGACCTGGTCGGCCGGGGTCACCTCCCCGCCGAGCTGGTCCAGGAGATGGAGCACTACCGCAGCCGGAGCGGGTCGGCCAAGGTCAACCTGGCTCTGGCGGAGTTGCCCAACTTCAGGGCCCTGCCCGGGACCGAGCTCGGGCCCCAGCACCCGGAGTTCATCATCAATCCGTCGATCGACTACCTCCACCACGCCTGGAACGACGCTCTGGACGGGCGCTGGAGCAACTCGCCGATGCTGGATTGCGTGATCCCGACCACCAAGGACCCGACCCTGGCGCCGCCCGGGCGCCACATCCTCAGCTGCTTCGTCCAGTACGCCCCATACCGGCTCCAGGAGGGCGATTGGGAGCAGGAGCGTGAGAAGTTTGCCGATCGAGTGGTCGAGCTGCTCGGGGAGTACGCCCCCAACCTGCCGGGAGCGGTCCTTCACCGCCAGGTGGTCACGCCGGCCGACATGGAGCGGGAGTACGGCCTCGTTGGGGGCAACATCTTCCACGGCGAGATGTCCCTGGACCAGCTCTTCTTCCTCCGCCCTGGAGCCGGCGCCGGCTCCTACAGGACGCCGATCAGGGACCTCTACCTCGGCGGCTCGGGGAGCCACCCCGGCGGAGGGGTGATGGGGGCGCCCGGCCGCAACGCCGCCCGCGCCGTGCTCCAGGACGTGCGCCGGGCCAGCTGGCGAGCTCGGGCCCGAATCGGGCGGCCAGCCACCTCCTGACCCCGGTTGGGGGCTTGCACAGACCCCTCTTGACCCCAGGACCCGGGTGGGCTAAGATACATAACGTGGCCTTTATGAAAGAGTTGTTTATTTGAGCCCCCGGACGCCCGATCCATCCCCGCCCCACCGGCGGGTTCTGCCGCTGGCGATCGCAGGCGCTGCCGAGGGTGACCTGGCCGCCTACTTCGAGGGGCTGGCCAACCCGACCCGGCTGCGGATCGTCCAACGCCTGGCCGAGGTCAAGGAGGCCCGGGTGTCCGACGTGGCCCTGCTCCTCGGGATCAGCCAACCGCGGATGTCCTGGCACCTGCGGCTGCTGCGCCGGGCACGGATAGTGACCACCCGCCGGTATGGGCGGGAGGTCCTCTGCCGGTTGGACCGCGACTCCATCCAAGCCAGCTTCACCCGCTTCTCCCACCTGCTGGAGGAGCAGTCGGAGGCCGAGCCCGATGC
>DATDII010000236.1:0-14625 GCA_036521135.1 Candidatus Dormiibacterota bacterium
GGCGCCGTAGGGGGATAGGGGCTGAGCCCGGTCGCCCTCCCTGCTTGGGAGGCGGCGGGCGCGGCCGTAGATTGCGCCCCCGGAAGAGGCGAAGACGATCCGCGGGCAATCCGCGTCGACGGCGGCGCGGAGCAGGCTGACCGTGCCGACCACGTTGACCAAGGCGTCGGCGGCAGGATCCTTGAGGGAGCGGTTTACGCCACCCTGGGCGGCCAGGTGGAGGATGGCGCCGGGGCGGAACCGGCTCAGGGCGCGGTGGGCCCTGGAGCTGGCGATGTCAGCCCGGGTCAGGGTGGCGTTGGTCGGGACCGGCTCGGCGCAGGCGTGGCGGAAGTCGTCGATCACCATCACTTCGACGCCCTCGCCGAGCAGCCGTCGAACCGTGTGGGTTCCGATGAACCCGGCACCGCCGGTGACGACCACCCGGCGGGGTAGGGCTAGCTGGATCATCGTCCAGCCATACTAAGCGCCGCCCGGTTGCCCCTCGAGGCTGCCGGGCAAGTTCTCAGACCGATCCCAGATTGTCCGGTCAGGCTTCCGGTGGGTGCCGCAGGCGGGAGCGCCGGCGCGCAGGGCGCCTGTCCCGCTGACCGGCCCCGGAGCTGCGAATCGCATGAGGAGTGGACAGCCTTGGGAGCAGGCGAGGTGACGACGTCGCCCGCGGCCGTGCCGGCCGGGAGCGGGGCGGTGCCGGGCCGCGGCTGGCGCAGCCTGACCGTCCCTCTGGTGATGCTCCTGGTTCTGCGCCTGCCCTCGCTCTTCGAGCCTCACTGGTACACCGACGAGGCCGGCTATGCCAACACCGCCTGGGAGATGGCCCATGGCAAGGTGCTCTACCTGACCGCCTGGAACAACAAGCCACCCTTGCTCTTCTGGCTCTACCAGCTCAGCTCGGGCGGCTCCGGGAGCAGCATCCTCGGCCTGCACCTGCTCTCGACCGGGGCCGAGGTGTCGGCCCTGGTCGCCACCTGGGTGCTGGCGCGCCGCTATCTGAGCCGGGGCCGCTGCTGGATTGCCATGCTGGTCGCGGCGTTCTTCCTCGCGACGCCCGTCTTCAACGGCGACCTCGCCCTCCCGGAGAACTTCCTGATCGGTCTCACGCCCTGGGCCATGGTGGCGGTGCTGGCCGCGTTGCGCTCGCCGCCCGGTCGGCGGGCTCTGGCCTGGGCCTTGCTCGCGGGCCTGCTCCTCGGTGCGGCGATCCTGATCCAGCAGACAGCCCTGGCCGACCTGGTCGCCGCGGCCCTGGTGCTGGTGGCCGCTGGTCGCCGGGGCTGGCGCTTGGCGGCCGCCAGCACCTTGACCGCGGTCCTTCTCTTCGGGGCGGTCCTGGCGCCCTTCCTGGCGGCCGCCGGATTCCACCATGTCTTCTTCCTTCTCGCCACCAGCTACTCGTCCTACACAACCAGCAGCCTCAAGCCATCGCTCTTCACCCTCTTCCCCCGGTTCGCCGAGCTGCTCCTGCTCTTGGGTGGGGTGTTCGTGGCGCGGCGCTGGCCGGCCGAGAGGCTGCTGCCCTGGGTCTGGCTGGCGACGGTGCTCTTCGCCTACTCCGTGCCCAATCGCGCATACCCGCACTTCCTACTTCCGGCGGTGCCGGCCGGGGCGCTCCTGGTGGCCCGGGCCGGTCCACCCGACTGGCGGGCTTGGCCCGCCCGAGCGCGCCTGGCGATGGTTCCACTGCTCTGCTCGCTAGCCCTGGGCGTGCTCGTGTGGGTCTCGCTGACCCTGGCCGGAGCCGCCAACGGCAGCCTGTTCACATTCAAGTTGACAGGTGAGTACTATCCCGCCTTCGTCGGCCGGCTGACTGGCGCGCTGACGATGAGTCAGTACGTCTCGGTATACGCGCAGGCGCCCCTGGCCGAAGACGAGGCCGTCGGCTGGATCAAGCGCAACCACCTGGAGGGCGTGACCGCGGTCGTCTGGTCGCCCGACTCCTGGGCCTATCGCCAGGCCGGACTCCGCGCCATCCTGCCCGAGCCGACCATCTACGAGAACCGGACCCTGCTGGGCGAGGCGGCCCTTTTGCGCCGGGTGAGGCAGGGCCGGCCCGTTGTGGTGCTGCTGACCAGCAACTCCTACACCGAGTACGGGCCGATCTTCTCGGTGCTCAAGCCCGCCTACACCGAGGTCCAGGTGTCTGCTTATGGCGAGCTCTGGATCCGCTCAGATGTCGCGATCCGGGTGCTGACCAGGGCTCGCTACCGAGCCGACAGCCAGCGCTCGGCGACCATCCCAACTGGCCTGACGGTCGCTGCTCAAGTCACCGGTCCTCGCCCCGCGAGCAGGTGGGGGAAGGGCGCTGCGTGATCGGGAACGGCGACCCGCGACCATCGGCCGATCTGGTAGCCTGGCCTCCCGGATGGGAATAACTGGACGCACCTCAGCGCGCGGCCACCGGCCGGCCTGGCTCTCCATCCCTCCCGGACGTCGCCTCCTAGCAGGGGCCATCCTCGGGACGCTGGCTTTACTCGCCTCCGGGGTGGGGTCGGTGTCGGCGCGTGGTCCCAAGCCCAAGCCCCTCGCCACCAGGGCGAGTTGCCCTGGGGTCAGCGTCTACCCGAGCCCCAACACCAAGACCGCCTCGCCCACCACCCAGATCAGCTTTCGCAACGCCTCCGCCCTGGCGGTCACCAACTCTGGGGTCACCGTGACCGGAGCTCAAAGCGGAGTTCACTCCGGGCGCTGGGTCGCCGACTCGGACCGGCGCGGGGCCAGCTTCTATCCCACCAAGAAGTTCACTGCCGGGGAGAAGGTGACCGTCACCACCGACCGCCCCTTGTGCGGGGCGGGCGGTAATTCGGACCACTTTCAGATCGCGATCCGGCCCGGACCGCTGGCCAAGTCGTCGCCGGCCAAGCCGGCACCGACCCCGACCCTCGACCAGCCCACGACCACCTACCTGACGATGCCGTCGGTTCACGTCCCCCAGCTCAGCGTGGCCGTAACCGCCTCGCTCGGCGGTGGCTACATCTTCGAGTCGCCCCAGGGCGGCACCGTCCTCGGGGGGCCGATGATCGTGGACGGCAAGGGGAACCTGGTCTGGTTCGAGCCTCTGCCCCCGACCGTGGTCGCCGCCGATTTCCGGGTCCAGACCTACCATGGCGAGCCGGTCCTGACCTACTGGCAGGGGAAGATCACCGATGGCCATGGCAACGGGGTGGACATAGTGATGAACTCCTCCTACCAGGTGATCGCCACCATCAAGCCCGGCGACGGCTACTCGGCCGACCTGCATGAGTTCCTCCTCACCGACTCCGGCAACACCGCCTGGGTCACCGCCTTCAACTCGGTCGGCTGGAACCTCAAGGCCGAGGGCGGTCCCGCGAACGCCGACGTGCTCGACGGAATCGTCCAGGAGGTCGACGTCGCCACCGGCAATGTCCTCTTCGAGTGGCACAGCCTCGACCACGCCGCGATCAGCCTCTCCAATCAGGACTACCAGAACACCGCCGAGTACGACTACTTCCATGTCAACGGGATCGACCCACTCACGACCGGGCTGGTGCTGGTTTCCTCGCGCAACACCAGCACCGTCTATGGCATCGCGAAGGGGACGGGACGGGTGGTCTGGCGCCTGGGCGGCAAGCAGAGCTGCTTCAAGATGGGCACCGGGGCCGAGTTCAAACTCCAGCACAACGCCGTGATGCACGGCCGGGACACCATCTCCATCTTCGACGACGAGGACGCCAGCCCCGACAAGGATCCGGGCCGGGCGATCATCCTCAATCTCAACTTCACGACCAGGCACGCGACCTTGGACAGGACCTACGCCCACAGTGGCCTGATCATCCCCGCGCAGGGCAACGTCCAGCTGCTCGCCAACGGCGACGTGGTCGTGGGCTGGGGGTCGGGGCACGCCACTTCCGAGTTCACCAAGCATGGCAAGCTGCTCTTCGACGCCGCCTTTGGGACGGCGATCTCCAGCTATCGGGCCTACCTCGACCCCTGGGTGGGCACGCCGACGACACCGCCGGCGGTGGCCACGGCCGACCCCAGCAGCGGTGGCCTCAGCGTGTATGCCAGCTGGAACGGCTCGACCCAGACCAGCCGCTGGGAGGTCCTGGGCGGCTCCAGCCCGGGACATCTGACCGTCCTGGCCACGGTCAGGAAGCATGGCTTCCAGACCTCGGTGCACCTGGCGTCGGTGCCGGCGCTGGTCCAGGTAGTGGCGGAGGGGTCCGATGGGGAGGCCCTGGCCGGCTCTGCGGTGATCTCGAGCAAGAGCTAGCAGCAGGCGGCCCTCAGGGGGCGGCGCCGATGAGCGCGCTCAGCTTTGCGAGATCCGGAGGCCCGCGTTGGGGCCGCGCCGCCTCTCCCGGCCGGGACCCGGCGCGCGCCCTAAGCTGGGTGCAGGTAGGAGGACACCAAGATGAGTGAGCGATTCGGGACGATCGAGGTGACCGTCGAGATTCCCAAGGGCAGCCGCAACAAGTACGAGATGGACCATGCGACCCACCGGATCCGTCTCGATCGGGTCCTGCACTCCTCGGTCCACTATCCGACCGACTACGGCTTCGTGCCCGACACCCTGGCCGAGGACGGCGATCCCCTGGACGCGCTGGTCATCGTCGAGGAGGGGACCTTCCCCGGGTGCTCGGTGCCCGCTCGGCCGATCGGGCTCTTGCACATGGCGGACGAGCACGGCACCGACATCAAGCTCCTCTGCGTGGCCGCGGGCGACCCCCGCTTCGCCCCGATCCAGGAGCTGGCCGACCTGGCCCCGCACTGGCTCCGGGAAATCGAGATCTTCTTCGAGACCTACAAGCAGCTCGAGGACCAGAAGGAGGTCTCGGTGGGCGGCTGGGAGGCCCGGCAGGCGGCCATGGCGGCGATCGAGGACTGCGAGAAGCGGATGCTCCGCAACCGAGAGGCGGGGGCTGCTGAGAGGGGGTGACCGACGCCCCTATCATGGGATCTGAACAGGTTGAGGTGGGTGGACCGCGCCCACGGCAGGGAGGTTCCATGCGGGACAAGGTCTCGGTCATCGGCGCCGGCAACGTGGGCGCGACCCTAGCCCAGCGCCTAGCCGAGCTCGACCTGGTCGACGTCGCCCTGGTCGACGTGGTCGAGGGGCTGGCCGAGGGCAAGGCGCTCGACCTGCTGCAGGCGGGTCCGGTAATCGGATACGACAGCCGGGTCGTCGGCGGCACCGACTACCGGATCACCAAGGGCTCCCGGGTGGTTGTGATCACTTCCGGACTGGCGCGCAAGCCCGGGATGAGCCGGGATGACCTGGTCAGCGCCAACGCCAAGATCGTGGGCGCGGTGACCGCAGCCGTGCTCGAGCAGGCGCCGGAGGCGATCCTGGTGGTGGTCACCAACCCGCTCGACGTGATGACCGAGCTCGCCCTGCGGATCAGCGGCTTGCCCCGGGAGCGGGTTATCGGCATGGCCGGAGTCCTCGACACGGCCCGCTTTCGAACCTTCCTGGCAG
This sequence comes from Candidatus Dormiibacterota bacterium, assembly GCA_036521135.1. Classification (GTDB taxonomy): domain Bacteria; phylum Chloroflexota; class Dormibacteria; order Aeolococcales; family Bog-877; genus Bog-877. The sequence continues at coordinate 5,438 of DATDII010000236.1, forward strand.
AGGAGTTGCGGGTCTCGGTGCGCAGCGTGGAGGCCTATGTCCTGGGCGGCCACGGCGACTCGATGGTCCCGCTCCGGGGCGTGACCACGGTGGCCGGGGTCCCCGTCGGTCAGCTGATCCCCAAGGACCGGCTCGAGGAGATCGTCCAGCGCACCCGCGACGGCGGAGCCGAGATCGTCCGGCACCTGAAGACCGGCAGCGCCTTCTACGCCCCGTCCGCGGCGGCGGCACAGATGGTTGAGGCAATCCTCCTCGACCGCCGCCAGATCCTTCCCTGCGCCATCCGACTGCAGGGTGAGTTCGGCCTCGAGGGGGTCGTCGTCGGGGTTCCGGTCAAGCTCGGCAGCGCCGGTGTGACCGAGGTGGTCGAGGTCGACCTGACCGAGGAGGAGCGGGCCGAGCTCAGCCGCTCGGCGGCGGCGGTGCGCGAGACGATCGCGGTCCTCGGCTGATGGCCGCCAGCCTGCGCCTCGGTCGCGCGGGCCGGGCCCAGCTGCGACAGATGTGGTTCCTCTATCCCGCCAACGTGGTCGGCTGGCTCAGCTTCTTTGGCCTCTACAGCCTGTGGACGATCGTCTTCTTCCACACCGACCAGTTCCACCAGTACCTGTCGCCCTTCTACTCTCCCCAGGTCGCTCTGGGCCGCACCCCGGTTTCGCCCGCCCTCTTCATCTTCTACATCCCCCTTGGCTTCCGGGCCACCTGCTACTACTACCGCAAGGCCTACTACCGATCCTTCTTCGCCGACCCGCCGGCCTGCGCCAAGGGCGAGCCGCCCCAGCTGGGGGCGCTGGTCCCGACCGGACGAGGGGCGGCCTACCGGGGGGAAGCGAAGCTGCCCTTCATCCTCAACAACTTCCATCGCTTCTTCATGTACCTGGCCGTCGGCTTCGTGGTCGTGCTCTGGATCGACGCCTTCCGTTCCTTCTCCTACCAGGGCCACTGGGGACTGGGTCTGGGCAGCCTGCTGATGCTGCTCAACATCGTGCTCCTGACCGGCTACACCTTCGGCTGCCACTCCCTGCGCCACCTGGTCGGGGGGAGTGTCGACTGCTTCTCCTGCGTCCTCGCCGGGGCCCAGCGGCGCCAGCTCTGGAAGGGCACCAGCTGGCTCAACGCCCGGCACTCGACCTTTGCCTGGCTCAGCCTCTTCAGCCTGATCATCACCGACGGCTACATCCGCCTGCTCCAGTACGGGGTGATCCACGATCCCCACCTGGGCTTCTGAGTTGCCCCGTCCTTGACCATCGAGGCTGAGTACGACGTCCTGGTGCTGGGCGCCGGCGGGGCCGGGATGCGGGCCGCCATCGCCGCCGCCGAGCAGGGCTGCCGGGTGGGGGTCGTTTGCAAGTCGCTCCTCGGCAAGGCCCACACGGTCATGGCCGAGGGCGGGATCGCCGCCGCGCTGGGCAACCTCGACAGTGGCGACTCCTGGGAGGTCCACTTCGGCGACACCCTGCGGGGCGGGGCCATGCTCAACAACTGGCGCATGGTCGAGCTCTACGCCCACGAGGTCATCGACCGGGTGATCGAGCTGGAGCAGTGGGGCGGTGTCTTCGACCGCACCAAGGCGGGCCGGATCAGCCAGCGTGCCTTCGGAGCCCACTCCTGGCGCCGCCTGGCCCACATCGGTGACCGGACCGGGCTCGAGCTGATCCGGACCTGCCAGGACCGGCTGGTCCACACCGAGGGGGTGACGGTGCACATGGAGACCACCCTCACCCGGTTGCTCAAGGATCACGACCGGATCGCCGGCGGCTTCGGCTACCAGCGGGCCACTGGGGAGTTCGTCCTGATCCGGGCCAAGGCGGTGGTCCTGGCGACCGGCGGGTGGGGCCGGATGTTCCTCATCACCTCCAACTCCTGGGAGGGGACCGGCGACGGCGCCGCCATGGCCTATGAGGCGGGGGCCGAGCTCAAGGACATGGAGTTTGTCCAGTTCCATCCGACCGGGATGGTCTGGCCACCAGGCGCTCGGGGCATCCTCGTCACCGAGGCGGTCAGGGGCGAGGGCGGGATCCTCCGCAACCGTCTCGGCGAGCGGTTCATGGCCCGGTACGACCCGGTCAAGAAGGACCTCTCCTCCCGGGATGTCGTCGCCCGGTCGATCTTCAAGGAGGTCCAGGCGGGCCGCGGCTCACCGCACGGGGGCGCCTTCCTCGACGTGACCCATCTCGGCGCCGAGACGATCAGGCGCCGGCTGCCGTCGATGTACGAGCAGTTCCACAGCCTGGCCGGAGTCGACATCACCAAGGAGGCGATGGAGGTCGCACCCACCATCCACTACACGATGGGCGGGGTCAATGTCGAGGCCGAGACGGCTGCGACCTCGGTGCCCGGGCTGTATGCGGCGGGCGAGGTGGCCGCCGGGCTGCACGGTGCCAACCGCCTGGGGGGCAACTCGCTGGGCGACATCCTGGTCTTCGGCAGGCGGGCCGGCGAGGCGGCGGCGGAGTACGCGCGCTCCCGACGGCTGCCGCCCCGCGTGAGCCCGGCTGAGATCGAGGTGGAGCAGGAGCTACTGCTCCGGCCTCTGGCGGGTGGCCCCGGCGAGGACCCCTTCCAGCTCCATCGCGCCCTCCAGAACGCGATGCAGTCGGGGGCCGCGATCGCCCGAACCGAGGCTTCGCTCCAGGACACCCTCGAGGAGATCCTCGAGCTCCAGGAGCGGGCCAAGCGCATCCGGGTCCCCGGAACGCCCGCCTACAACCCGGGCCTGAGCGGGGCCCGCGACGACCTCTTCATGCTCACCGTCAGCGAGGCGATCGTGCGCGCCGGGTTGGAGCGGCGCGAGAGCCGGGGCTCGCAGTGGCGGCTCGACTACCCCGACCGCGACCCCGAGCTGGCCCAGGTCAACCTGGTCGTCCGGCGGGGCAAGGACGGGCGGATGGAGGTGGTCCGGACCCCGCTCAGCCCGATGCCGGAGCATCTGCGCAAGCTGACCGAGGGGGAGACCCGGGTGGCGGCGACGGCGATCGCCGACGCCGCCGAGGCCAAGCTCCAGGCGCGGCTCAAGGGACAGCCCCAGCCCAAGGTGGAGATCTCGCCCGAGGACGAGCGCCCGACCCGGCTCCGGATCGTCTACCAGGACGGCGCCACCGACCGCCAGGTCAAGCTCAAGGTATGGCGCGGCGACGCCCTTGGGGGTGAGCTGCAGGAGTTCCGGGTGCCCCAGGTCGAGGGCATGGTGGTCCTGGACGCGATCCACTGGATCCAGGCCAACGGCGCATCCGACCTCGCCTGCCGCTGGAACTGCAAGGCCGGCAAGTGCGGCTCCTGCAGCGCCGAGGTCAACGGCCGGCCGGTGCTGATGTGCAAGACCCGGGTCGACCAGCTCCTTGAGACGGCGCCAGAGATCACCGTCCGACCGATGCAGGTCTTCCCCAAGGTCGAGGACCTGGTCACCGACGTGAGCTGGAACTACGAGGTCAACCGAAGGATCCAGCCCTTCACCCCAGCACCGGGGGTGCACGCCCCCTTCGTCATGTTCCAGGCGGACATCGAGCGGGTGAGCGAGCAGCGCCGCTGCATCGAGTGCTTCCTCTGCCAGGACGTCTGCCACGTCCTCCGCGAGCACGAGGGCACCCGGCGCTTCTTCGGTCCCCGTTTCATGGTCCGGATGGCCTCGCTGGAGATGCACCCCGAGGACGTTGCCAATCGCATCGGCCAGCTCCACGGCGAGGCCGGAGTCGCCCTCTGCAACATCACCAAGTGCTGCACCGAGGTCTGCCCCGAGCACATCAAGATCACCGACAACTCGATCATCCCGCTCAAGGAGAGGGTGGCCGACCGCCACTTCGATCCGGTCCGGGGCCTGCTCTCAGCCCTGAGGGGAGGTCGAGAGGCGCCACCGGCCCCGCCTGTGCCCGGGGCCGAAGGGGACTTCGCGCCGCCCGACCCCCGCTGAACTGCTCCCGGGCCGCCTCAGCCGAGGTCGGCGACCGGGCCGACCTCGGCCTTGGCTGGGGCCGGACCCGCCAGGGCCGCCAGATCGTGAGGCGAGCGGTAGGTCTTGTCGACCAGGGTCCCGTCCCGAAACTGGAGCTCGAGCAGTCCCCCCTTGGCACACTGGAGTCGGTGCAGCGCCCAGGGCGGCCGGTGGTCGGAGGTGGCCCAGTAGGCCTGGATCGGGTCGCCGTGGCTGATGCAGACGAAAGCTCCGCCGGCCTCACGGCCCTCGGCGATCGCCCGACCGACCCGGCTGGCCATCGCGCCCATCGACTCGTCGCCGGGGACCAGGCCGGGCCAGGCCATGTGGATCCACCAGCGCGGCTTGCGCCAGACCACGTCCCGGTAGCGGGTGCCCTGGAGATATCGGCCGAACTCGGCCTCGACCAAGGAGGGGCGGACCAGAATCGGCGGCACCGGTGACAGCTCCTGGGCCAGAATCGTGGCCGTCTCGTGAGCCCGTTCCAGCGGACTTGTGTAGATAGCCTGGATCTCGGCGTGGCTCAGGTAGCGGCCCATCGCCGAGGCCTGCTCCCGGCCCCTGGCGCTGAGGGGGAAGTTGGGGAGGTGGCCGTAGAGGATGCCATCGGGGTTGGCCACCTCACAGTGTCGGGCGAGGTAGCCGCGGGTCAGCGACCGGGCGGGGGCGTCGGCTGCTGACACGCTGGTCATCGTACGGAATCCCCCACCCGACAAGGTCCGGAGCGGCCCGGGAGCGAGGAGGCGATCCGAGAGCCGTCAAAATGGCCCCGAGCGACGCCCCCTTAGCTCAGTGGATCAGAGCGGCGCCCTTCTAAGGCGACGGTCGGTGGTTCGAATCCACCAGGGGGCAGTCCGGCCCCGGTCGGTCAGCGGAGGTTGCCATGCCTAGCGTTCGAGCACCGGGCTCAGTCCAGGACCCAGGTGCCACCGTTCCCGTCACGGCCGCAGCGCCGCTGCCGGGCGTGCGTCTCGACGGGACCGAGTCGGGCCTGCTCATCCTGACCCGGGCCGTGCTCCGGCTAACGGTTGGCGCGGTGGCGTTGGGGGGCGTCCAGCTGGACGGCCTTGACCGGGTTCCCCGGGAGGGACCCCTGCTGATCTGCTCCAACCACGTCTCCAACTTCGACCCACTGGTCTATGCCGCCCTCCTGCCCCGGGTCCTCCATGCCCTGACCAAGGCCGAGCTCTATGACAATCCCCTGCTGCGGACGTTTCTGCTCCACTGCAACTGCATCCCGGTCCACCGGGGAACCCCGGATCGGCGGGCGATCCGAAGCGCCCTGACGGTGCTTGGATCGGGGGGGGCGCTGCTCCTCTTTCCCGAGGGTCACCGGGCCAAGGGCACCGGGATGCTGGGATTCGCAGCCGGCGCCGGGTACCTTGCCGCAAGATCCGGGGCCCGGGTCCTGCCCTGCGCCATCTGGGGCACCGAGAGGGTCTTGCCGCCCGGCCGGCTCCTGCCCCGGCGGAAGCCCATCTCGGTTCGGCTGGGCGCCTCCTTCCAGCCGGTGTCCACCGACCCGACCGAGACCAGCCGAGAGATCCAGGACCGGGTCGCTGAGCTCCTTCCCGAGGGCTACCGCAGCTCAGCCGATCCCGGCTAGCTGGACAGTGAAGATGAGGGTGGAGTCGATCGGGATCGAGCCGTTGGCCGTGCAGCCGTAGGCGAGGGCCGCCGGTATCACCAGCTCACGGCTGCCCCCGACCCGCATCCCGGGGATGCCCTCGACCCAGCCCTCGATGACCTGGCCGGCGGCCAGGGTGACGGTGACCGGCTTGCCCTTGTTGTCGCTGGCGGTGCTGTCGAAGACGGTGCCGTCGGGAAGGGTGCCGGTGTAGGTCACCTTTACCTTCTCGCCGTCCTTGGCCTTCTTTCCGGTACCCACCTTCCCATCCTTGATCTGGAGGTTGCCCGACAGGATGGTGGCTCCGGGCAGCTGATAGGTTGCCTCGGTGTCCGGGGAGCTGCACGCCGACGCCGAGGGAGTGGCCGAGGCGGACGGGCTCGCGCTGGGGCTGGCCAGCACCGGAGCCGGGGTCTCGGGGCTGCTGGTCGGGATCACCCCCGAGTCGAGAGAGCCCCCACAGGAGCTGAGCAAGAGGAGTCCGGCGACCAGGCCCGCGAGGGCTAGGGCGGGCCGGAGCATGCGCCAGGTTGCCATCGAGTGGGACTCCCGATTCTCGGACTTGATGCGGCGGACCGCGCCGAACGGTCCGCCGGTCATCCTATCGGAGCTGGCGCTCAGGCCCGGTGATGACCGTTGCTCGCCGGGCAGACGTGTCCCTGAGGGTCGATGGGCAGGTGGCAGAGGGGACAGATCGGCCTGCCACCCTCGACCACGGCCAGGGCTCGCTCGGCGAGGGCTCGGACCTGATCGACGGTGGCGACCAGCCGGGCCGCGCGCCGGTCGGGATCGTCGTCATCGGACTCCAGGCTGAGCTCCTCTGGCTCGGTCAGCTGATTCGCGGGCTCCTCTTCCTGACCCAGGTCCAGAGGCCGCCGCTCCTCAAGGAGGATGGTGCATTGGCCCGCCTCCTCATCCAGAGAGAGCTGGATGCTGCCGACGCGCCAACCGGGTGGGTCGGCGGCCGTGGTCGTCGGTACCGGTGCCGCCGCCACGCGCCCGGGCGGGCGCTCGAGGAGCTGGAGCAGCTGGCTGCCCAGCTCCTGCAGCTGCAGCTTCTCCAGGAGCAGGGTGCACCGGCTCGGGCCCTGGCGCGCCTCGAGGAAGAAGGTCCGCGCTCCGGGCTCGCCCTCGACGCCGACGGTGAGCTCGTCGACCGGGTCAAAGTCGACTTCGAGGTTGGCCACCTAGCAATTGTGGCGAGTCGGGCCGGGTCGGGTGCCTGCCCGCTCAGCTGGGGTGATCGGCGAGCGGACCCCGGTTCTGGGCCGCCCGCTCCAGGTGGGCGGCAGCGTTCACGATCGCCAGGTGGGTAAACGCCTGAGGGAAGTTGCCAAGCAGCTCCCCGCTGTCGGGGTCGAGCTCCTCAGAGAAGAGTCCGAGGTCGTTGCCATGGGCGGTCAGCCTCTCGAAGAGATCACGGGCGGGGGCGAGCTGGCCCTGGAGAGCGAGATTGTCGACCAGCCAGAAGGAGCAGAGCAGGAAGGTGCCCTCGCTCTTGCCCAGACCATCGTCCCGGCGATAGCGGTAGACGAAGCCGTTCTCGTCGGTGAGGTCGCGCTGGATCGTCCGCACCGTCAGGCGCATGCGCGGGTCGAGGGCGGGCAGGAAGCGCAACAGGGGGATCATCAGGGAGGTTGCGTCGAGGTGGTCCTCGTCGAGCACCTGGCGGAAGGCCCCGAGCTTGTCGCTCCAGCCCCGGGTCAGGATGGTGTGGCGGATCTGCTCCCGGGTCCAGATCCACTTCTCCACGTGGGCTCGATCGACTTTGAGCTCCTTGGCAAGGTTGATGCCCCGGTCGAGCGCAACCCAGCAGAGCACCTTGCTGTAGACGAAGTGCTGGGGCCCGCTCCGCATCTCCCAGATGCCGCTGTCCGGCTCCTGCCACTCGGCCGCGGCATGGTCGACCATCGAGATCAGCGTGCTGCGCATGGGCGCGGCCTTGGCCTTGCCGAAGTGGAGGTGGAGGTATGCGGAGTCGACCACTTCCCCGTAGACGTCGAGCTGCTTCTGGTCGGCCGCGCCGTTGCCGATCCGAACCGGCTTGGATCCCTGGTAGCCGTCCAGCTCGGGCAGCTCCGACTCGGGGATCTCGCTCCGGCCGTCGATCCCGTACATGATCTGGAAGTGGCCCGGGTTGTTCTCGTGGATGCGTTCGAGCCAGGAGATGAAGTTGTCCGCCTCCTCGTGGTAGCCGAGGAGCTGCAGGGCGTAGAGCAGGAAGGCTGAATCCCGCAGCCAGCTGTAGCGGTAGTCCCAGTTCCTCTGGCCGCCGATCCACTCGGGGAGGGAGGAGGTCGGGGCGGCAACGATCGAGCCCTCGGGAGCGTAGATGAGCAGCTTGAGCACCAGGGCGCTGCGGAAGACCAGGTCGAGGTAGGGGCCGTCGTAGGCACAGCGCTTGATCCAGTCCTCCCAGAAGCGCTGGGTCAGCGCCTGGAGGTGGGCCGGGTCGTACTTGCGATGGTGGGACTCGGTGCCGTCGTAGCGGAGCAGGATCCAGGCCGGCTTGCGGGCCTCGAGCTCAACGTGCTGGACCAGGGCCCGGCCCTCCTGCTCCCAGGAGCTGGGACCGTCGAAGTGGAGGTGCAGACTGTCCTGACTGAGGACCAGGCAGTGGCTCCCCGGCTCGCTCTCGACCTGAGGCGCCTGCCGCCCGTAGTCGAAGCGGGCGTCGACCGCAACCCGCACCTTGAGCGGGGCGTCGGGCGCCTCGAGCCGGCGGACCAGGACGTGGTCATCGTCGCGCTGGTGCATCTGTTCCTTGGCGACCATGAAATCGGTGATCAGGAGGCGACCCTCGGGGCTGCTCAGGCCGGTCTCGAGGATGTTGGTCCCAGGCAGGTAGCGACGGCTGTCGGCGATGTACTCGCCCTCGGGGAGCACCGTCATCGAACCGCCCTTCTCGGCATCGAGGAGGCGGGCGAACACCGAGGGGCTGTCGAAGCGGGGAGCGCAGAACCAGTCGATGGAGCCGAGGCGGTCGATCAGGGCTGCGCTGTGGAGGTCGCCGATGATGCCGTAGTCGCGGATCGCGGCATAGCGGGGCCTTTCCATGGATCTCCTTCCGTCTGATCTGATCTCGCGATGATGCGACCCTCGCGCCCCCCCTCGCTGGAGCGGCCCCGCCAGCCCCCGGCAGGAGAGACCCTCCCTGGGTGGGAGGTGGCAGCGACCTTTTCGGGCGGACCGATTCGCGAAGCGTGGGCTGGGGGAGGTCTTTTGTGAACTCGCGGAGAGGCTTCCGAGAGCCCATGTAACAAGCCCTTCAACTGGTTACTGATCCGTAACTTGTGTAACTAGACTGAGGGCGGGCAAGTGGAGAGGCGCAGTCCAGTCGATGGAAGCGAGGTCGACGGGCGGGGGCGACCTCACTAAGCCAGCGGCTGACCTCTCTCAAAGGGAGAGCGGCTTGGCACTAGGAGCGCGCGTCGCTGGAGGGGCGGGCGCGAAACGTCGGCGAGCGGGTCGCCGGGGAGATCCCCGTGCCTGCCGTCGGGCGGATCTCCAGTGAGCCAACGTCAGCTGGGGGCCAGCCTGCTGGCGCCGCTCCCGATGGGGGTGACGATGCGGCCTCGCCGGCTGGCGTCGGGCGCCTTTCAGCCTCGCTCGGCACCGGCCTTGAGCGTGGTG
>DATDII010000237.1:0-3140 GCA_036521135.1 Candidatus Dormiibacterota bacterium
GGTTCCGGATTTGGTTCTTGCACCATCCCGCCTGAAGTTTGCCACCCATGCTCACCGATGGGCGTAGCGCAGGCTCAACGAATCCGTGACGCTTGGGCCGTCGCCGACACTTACGATGGAGTTCGTTGACAGCTCCCTCCCCCTCTCGACGCAGCCCCTGGCTCGATGCCGTCGCGGAGTGGCTGTGGCAGAAGCCCTCCTTCCGGATGGTGCCCGATCTCAAGTTGCCGGTGCCCCCGAGCGGCGAGCCGGCCCCTCCCCTTGCAGGGGCTCTACGTATTGGATTTGCGGGATTTCCGTCCGACTTCAGTCTGGCCATGCTGCTCGGCGTGATCGGGACCGGAGCCGACCTGGTCGGGATCGCGACCAGCCTCGGCGCCAACCCCGCGATCAGCGGCGAGAACGCGCTGAGCCAGGTCGCCGATCACATGGCCGTCCCCCTGCTGCGACTGGCCCGGATCAACGAGTACGACGCCCTGGTCGCTCTGCGCCGGTTGGAAGCGGACCTGTTCGTGATCGCCAGCTTCGATCAGATCATGCGTGAGAAGGTCCTGGCGGTGCCCCGACTGGGCTGGGTCAACGTCCACCCCTCGCTCCTGCCCAAGTACCGGGGGCCGGAGCCCCTCTACTGGGCCATCGTCAACGATGAGCGAGAGGCGGGAATCAGCTTCCAGCGGGTGGTCCGGGGCATCGATGCCGGCCCACTTCTGCTCCAGCGGCGGGCCCCCTTGCTCCCCGACGACGACTCGGGGACGCTGGCACGGCGGCTGAGCCAGCTCGGAGCTGACGAGGTCGGCGCCGCCATCGAGCTGGCCCGGGCGGGGGCGCCCGGCACCCCCTTGGACCTGGCCGAGGGCTCCTACTTCACCTCGGTCGGGCATCGCCGGATCGACCAAGCGACCTCGGCCGCCCTGGCCGACCGCCTGGTCCGTGCCGGAAACCCCAACATGCTGGCATCGACGGAGTGCGGCGGCCGGCTCTGCTACGTCGTCAAGGTTCGCCGCTTGGCCGCCAGCGACCCCTCGCCCGGCCCGCGCCTGCAGTTCCCCGACGGTGACCTGCTCCTCGAGCAGACGGTCGACCGCTGCGGCTGCCATCACAGCGAGCCGGTCGGCACCTGTCCCCACGACGAGTAGCCCAGGGACGGGTCGCCGGTCGAGCGCTACGATCGCCGCATGGCACTCGGCAACCGCCTGGGCCGTTCCGACCAGCAGGCGCTCCTGGTCACCAAGGTGGCGGGCGAGGCCGGGAGTTCTGCCGAGGACCGGGTCGCCCGCGAGGAGGCGCTCCAGCTGATGGTGGACGGCCGGCCCCTGGCGGTCCTCCTGCGCACCCCGGGGCACGACGTCGAGCTGGCCCTCGGCCTGCTCCACGCCGAGGGCATCCTCCACCACCGCAGCGATCTCGTCGGGCTGCGGATCGCTCCCAGCGGGCAGGTCGACCTGGATGGGATCGGCGTCCCGGTCGAGCTCGATCCCGAGGCCGAGAACCTGGTCGATGTGCACCTCCGGGAGGGTCTACCCGAGGGAGCCCTCGGCTGGCAGAGGGCGCTGCCCTCGTCGAGCGCCTGCGGCATCTGTGGAACGGCCACCCTGGAGGCGCTGCAGGCGTTCCAGGCCGACGTCCGCGGTTCGGCCACCTGGACCCCGGCCGAACTCTTCCAGCTGCCGGAGCTGCTGCTCTCGGCCCAGCGGGTCTTCCACTCCACCGGCGGCCTCCACGCGGCGGGCCTGCTCCGGGCAAGGGGCCTCCCCCTCGAGGTCGCCGAGGACGTGGGCCGGCACAACGCCGTCGACAAGCTTGTCGGCCAGGCCCTGCTGGCTGACCGCCTACCCCTTACCGACGCCCTCCTGGTGGTCAGCGGCCGGGCCGGCTTCGAGATCGTCCAGAAGGCGGCCGCGGCCGGGATCGGCCTGCTCGCCTCGATCTCTGCCCCCTCCTCTCTCGCCGTCCAGGCCGCCACCACCACGGGCCTGACCCTGGTCGGCTTCCTCCGGGGCGAGCGCTGCAACGTGTACTCCCACCCGGAGCGGGTTCAGCTCAGGCTTGACCAGCCCACCGCCAGCTGACGCTACCGGGGCGGGTCTCGGACTCCTGATCCTGGCCGGCGGCCGGAGCTCCCGGATGGGAAGGGACAAGCCGGGCCTGGCCTTTCCCGAGGCCGGCGATCCCCCGCTGATCTGGTGGACCGGCTCAAGGCTCGCCGCGATCGCCGGTCCGCCGACCGTCGCCGGGCCGACCGACTATGGCACCGGATGGCCGGTGGTAGAGGACGATCCTGAGATCGATGGGCCGGTGGGGGGGCTGGTCGCCGGGCTGGCGGCCAGCCCCCACCCCCTGCTCCTGGTGGTCGGCGGCGACGTCCCCTTTCCCTGCCCCCGTCTGGCCCAGGGGCTGGCCCTGATCGCCGAGGCAGACCCCGGCCTGCAGGCGGTGGTCCCAGAGCGGCAAGGACGGCTCGAGCCCCTCTTCGCCGTCTACCGTCGGGATGGGCTGGTTGACCTGCGCCAAAGCGCGCGACAATTGATGGGGCCGGGGCGGGGTCCCTCACTGCGGCGGACCCTGGAGGCGCTCCGGCTGCGTCGCGTCCCGGAGCCGGAGTGGCGCCCCTGGGACCCGGCAGGAGACTCGTTTCTGAGCTGCAACACCCCTGGCGAGCTGGCGGCGGCGGCCGCCAGGGCGAAGGTCCCCACGGACCAAGGAGGAGTCGGGTGAACGAGTGGTTTGACAGGTACCTCAAGGCGCTGGGCGCGGCCGACGCCGTCCTCCGGCCGGAGGAGGCCAAGCTGGTCCTGGAGCTGGCGGCGGAGTCGGCCCACGTGTCGGGAGCCCGCCAGTACGCGCCCCTGGCCACCTACCTCGCCGGGCGGGCGGCGGCGGGCCAGTCCCGAGAGGGACGGCTCAAGGTTCTCCAGGGGGCGGTCGGAGCGGCCACCCAGGCGGGTCCGGCCGGGGGCGAGCTGGGCCTCGACGACTGAGCGTGAGGCGGTGGCCGGGGAGCCGGGCCGAGCCGGGCCCCAGCTAGAGGGGGATCACCCGGACCAGGGTCCCGGTCTCGAGCCGGGAGCCGCGGGCCGGCAGCGCCAGGAGGGCGTCCGCCCGAGCCAGGGACAAGGTGGCCCCGCTGCTCTGCGTGCCCG
>DATDII010000238.1:0-3790 GCA_036521135.1 Candidatus Dormiibacterota bacterium
CCTCCGCCATCGTCACCCGGGCGGGCGCCCGCAGGAGCCAGCCATCGACTCCCCGGTCGTCAAGACGCAGGTAGGGGTGCGCCCCCGCCGCGTAGGGGGCGGGGGCGAGGCCCAGGTTGCGCGCGCTCACTCTGACCCGGAGGCCATCGTCAGCGAGGCGGTACTCGACCGAGACGTGGAGGGTGAAATCGTAGCCGGGCTCGGGGTGGAGCAGGTACCCCAGCTGGCAACTGGAGGCGCCCGACTCCAGCAGAGCCCAGCTCGCGTACCTGGTCAGCCCATGGATGGCATGGCCCTTCTCGGGCTCGGTCAGGGCCAGCTGCCGAGTCTGCCCGGCGAGCTGGTACCGGCCGTCGCGGAGGCGGTTGGGCCAGGGCAAGAGAAGCTGGCCTCTGCCCGCCTGGCAGAGGCGGTCGGGCGGGTAGCCGTCAAGGATCTCCCAGCTCCCCTTGCTCAGGGTCCGCAGGCCCGCCCCAACCTCGGTGACGACCGCGGCCAGGTCGCCATGGCGGATCTCGACCTGGCGCCCAGAGGGCAGGACCCGCCCCGCCTCGAGAGGCGCCGCGCCGTGGCTTGCTGGCTTCACCGGGGGCGATCGTAGTTGCGCGCGCAGGGCCCAGGCTGCCAGCAGTTCAGGCTGACCGGCTAGTCGCCGTGCGACCGAAACCCGGGGGCCGAGGCGTCGTTAGTCGGGCTGAGGGGATCCAAGCACCGCTGCGCCCCAGCCCGGGCGAGGAGGGGCCATGAGCAAGACAGCCGCCGACTATCTCTGTGACCGCCTGGCCGAGTGGGGCGTCAAGACGATCTACGGCTACCCGGGCGACGGGATCAACGGGATCCTGGGAGCCCTCCGGCGCCGCCAGGATCAGCTCCGCTTCATCCAGGTGCGCCACGAGGAGCAGGCCGCCTTCATGGCCGCCGGGCACGCCAAGTTCACGGGCGAGGTGGGGATCTGCATGGCGACCTCGGGCCCGGGCGCGATCCATCTGCTCAACGGCCTCTACGACGCCAAGCTCGACCACCAGCCGGTGGTGGCCATCGTGGGTCAGACCTTCGTCAGCGCCATGGGTGGCGACATGCAGCAGGAGGTCGACCTGCTGAGCCTCTACAAGGACGTCGCCTCAGCCTACGTCCAGCAGGCCAACGAGCCATCCACGATCCGTCACTGCTTGGACCGGGCCATCCGGATCGCCAAGGCCGAGCACACGGTCACCTGCGTGATCGTCCCCGCCGACGTCCAGGACATGGACGCCGTCGAGACCCAACCCCCCGGATTCAAGTCGATCCACTCAGGGATCGGCTACGCCCACAGCCAGCTCCAGCCGACCCAGGACGACCTCCGCCACGCTGCCGAGGTCCTCAACGCCGGCCAGAAGGTGGCGATCCTGGTTGGCGCCGGGGCGCTCGACGCCACCGACGAGGTGGTCTCCGCCGCCGACCTGCTCGGGGCCGGGATCGCCAAGGCCCTGCTGGGAAAGGCGGCGGTCCCCGACGACGTCCCCTTCTGCACCGGGTCGATCGGCCTCCTCGGCACCAAACCGAGCTGGGACATGATGCAGGAGTGCGACACGCTGCTGATGATCGGCAGCTCCTTCCCCTACAGCAACTTCCTGCCGCCCCTGGGGCAGGCCCGGGGGGTCCAGGTCGACCACTCGGCCCGGATGCTGAGCATCCGCTACCCGATGGAGGTCAACCTCTGTGGGGACAGCCGCGCGACCCTGAAGGAGCTCCTGCCCATGCTCCAGCGCCATCAGGATCGCTCGTTCCAGGATCGGATAGTCCAAAACGTAGAGGACTGGTGGCGCCTGATGGACGACCGCAGCCAGCCCGAGGATCACAACGGCCGGATCCGCCCCCAGGGGCTCTTCAGCGCCATCTCCCGTCGTCTGCCCGACAACGCCATCATCAGCTCGGACTCAGGCTCGGCCGCCAACTGGTACGCCCGCCAGATCAAGATTCGCCGAGGGATGAAGGCGTCGCTCTCCGGCAACCTCGCGACCATGGTCCCGGGGGTGCCCTACGCGATCGCAGCCAAGTTCGCCTTCCCGGACCGGGTGTCCGTGGCCCTGGTCGGCGACGGCGCGATGCAGATGGCGGGCATGGCCGAGCTGATCACAGCGGCCAAGTACTACCGGACCTGGAAGGACCCCCGGCTCGTGATACTGGTACTCAATAACCAGGATCTCAACCAGGTCTCCTGGGAGCAGCGGGTGATGGAGGGCGACCCCCGCTTCGAGGCGTCCCAGGACATCCCCTATGTCGCCTACCACCAGTTCGCCGAGATGATCGGCCTGAAGGGGATCGAGGTGCGTACCTCGGGCGAGATCGAGTCGGCGGTGAACCAGGCCTTCAGCGCCGACAAGCCGGTGGTCATCGACGCCGTAACCGACCCCGAGGAGGCGCCGCTACCCCCCCACATATCCTTCAAGCAGGCGGTCGACTTCTCCAAGTCGGTGGCCAAGGACCCAGGCGCCGGCCTCACCGGTGCCATCGAGTCCCTCCGCGAGAAGGTGGACGAGTTTGTCCCGGGCCGCTAAGGGGAGGCGCCCGAGCCCGGCACGGAGAGGATCCCTGCCCAACAGCCCCCACCGGCTCGACCGGATGGTCCGCAACATCCAGCACGGGCGCTTCGAGCGGTCGCTCTGCGCCCTGACCGCGGCGGCCGCCCTGGTCACCACGGCGGAGATCTACATCGAGCACTACCGGGCCAGCTTTGGCAACAAGATGATGTGGAGCCCGATCGCGGTGACTCCGCCCGTGGTCGTGGCCGGGGTGGCCGGCGTCTTCAGCCGCCGCTGGGCCAAGACCTGGCTCCCGGTCGCGGCCGCCGCCTACACCCTCGACGGCCTAATCGGCGAGTACTACCACGCCCGGGGAGTCGCCCGAAGGCCGGGTGGCTGGTCCCAGGCAAGCTACAACGTTCCCATGGGGCCGCCGATCATGGCCCCGGGCCTGATGACCATCGTCGGCTTCATGGGGCTTTTGGCGGCGATCCTCAGGCGCGAGCCCTAGCGGTGCCGGACTTTCGCAGTCCGGGCCACCTGCCCAACCTCCGGACCGGGCGCCAGCCTCCCCCGCCGGACTGGCTGCCACGCCAGCGCCGCGGCATCACCCCCCAGATGATCGGCCGCTACCCGGACCAGGACGTGCTGGAGGACGCCCCCAACTGGGATGCGGCGACCCGAGCTGTGGTCGAGGCGCGCCTCCACCTCGGCCAGCAGCTGAACTTCTTCAGCGAGTCCGAGGAGCCGACGCTCCGTGCCTTCTGCGATGTCGTCGTCTTCCAGGACGCCGAGCCCCGGGTCCCGGTCGCGGCCATGGTCGACCAGAAACTGGCCCAGGGCAAGCTTGACGGCTACCAGTACGCGGACATGCCAGACGACCGAGACACCTGGCGGCTGGTGCTCCGAGGACTGGACGAGGTGGCCGTCAGGGAGTACGGCCGCCCCAGCTTCGCCGACCTGGAGTGGGAGGCGGCCGAGGGTGTCGTCGGCCAGATGGCCCAGGGGCTCCTTGGGGGTGGCAGCTGGGATCAGGTCAACGTCAAGCGCGCCTGGTCGGTCTGCTCCCGGATGGTCCTGGCCGCGTTCTACTCCCATCCCTGGGCCTGGAACGAGATCGGCTTCGGCGGCCCCGCCTATCCTCGGGGATACATGCGGCTGGGTCCGCTGGCGGTCAGGGAGCCGCGGGAGGCGCCGGCGGCCCTCGATCGGGACCCGGTCCACCAGACGCCAGACCAGCCATGATCCTGCGGAGCGCGCTCAAGGGCTCGGTCGGGCCCCGGGCCAAC
>DATDII010000239.1:0-13295 GCA_036521135.1 Candidatus Dormiibacterota bacterium
GAACTGGTGATCTCGAGAAACGCAGCCCTCAAGGGGATGGTGGGCCTGACCGGGGACCAGTACGGCACCCTCAGGACCATCGAGGAGGCGTTCGGCTTGCCGCTCCTGGGGGCGGCTGGCGCACTCGGCAATGGCGACCTGAGCCAGTACTTCGGCTGACTCTGCCTTCCCTTGAGGCCAGCGCCGGCTGGTCACCCCAGGAGGATCATGGGCGGCAACCCTGACCGAGCTTGGAGGCATCCGTGACCCGCTTCGCCTTCGATGACCAGGTCGCTGGCCAGGCGGACGCCGTGGCCCAAGTCCTCAGTTCGGCCGAGGTGCCCGCCCTGGACCCGAGCCGCCCGCTGATCTTCAGCGGGGTCGGGACCTCGCTCCACGCCTGCCGGGTGGCCGCCTACTGGGTCGCCGAGCTCTCTTCCGGGCGGATCCGTCCCCTCGCCCTCGAGTCCTCCGACCTCGCCCTCCACGGCCCCATCCGGCGGGAGGACCAGCTGGTGGTGGTCAGCCACCGGGGAACCAAGCGCTTTCCCAGTCAGCTGCTGGCCAGGGCCAAAGAGGCGGGCGCCGCCACCGTGCTGATCACCGGCCAGGGCAACCCGGACCCCGGCGGGGACGCGGTCCTGCGCACCTGCCCCGACGAGCTGGCCAGCACCCACACCGTCTCCTACCTGACCGCCCTGGCGGTCCTGGCCAAGCTGGTCGCCCGCCTGCTCGAAGATCGGTCGAGCGAGTTCGCGGCCGCCCTGGAGCGGATGCCGACGGCCATTCGGGAGACGCTGGCCCTGCCGGCGCCGGTCCGGGTCGCCGAGCGCCTCTCGGAGCGGGAGCCGATCCTGGTGACCGGGTTCGGGATCGATGAGTTCACCGCCGAGGAGGCCGCCCTCAAGCTCAAAGAGGGTGCCTACCTCTTCGCGGAGGGTCTCTCCCAGGAGTTCTCACTGCACGGCACCCCGGCCGTGTACGAGCCCGGGATGGCCGCGATCACGATCTCACCGGGCCGGGATGACGGCGGCCGCTTCCCGGAGCTGAGCCGGCTCCTCCTCGAGCTGGGCCTGGAGGTGGTCACCTGCGGGGCCGGGCCTAGCGACCTCAGCTTCGCCGAGGTCGACTACCTGCTCCGACCCCTGGTCGCGATCGTGCCCCTGCAACGGCTGGTCGGGGAGCTGGCCCGGATCCGGGGCACCAACCCGGACCAGACCCGCAACGATCAGCCGCCTTGGGACGCGGCCGTGGCCCGGATAAGGCTCTGATTTCCCACCTTGAGGGCAGGCCAGCCCTAGCTGGCGGAGATGACGGCCGAGCGCCCGATCACCTTCCCGCCCTGGCCGAGGGCGAGCAGCCTGACCAGGGCGGGGTGACCAGTCAAGGCGATCTTGGTCTCGAAGCCGGACCTGGACGCCCGGCCCACCGCCGCCAGGTGGGCAGATGAGGCTCCGCCGGTGACCCGCCAGCCGGTCACCGCGGTGCTGCCGTTCCAGCTGGCGAAGGCGGTCAGCCGGCCGTCGGCACCGGCCCGGACCGCCAGCGTCGGCCGGGAGGTTGGGCTGCCGGTCCAGGGGTCCCGGTAGGCACGGTAGCTGTTGGTGAGGCCGGGGAAGTGGGCGTCGAAGACGACCCTGCCCTGGCGGTCGTACTCGGTGGTGTAGGTCCCCGCCCCCCAGCCGACCATGACGCCGCCATCGGGGAGCAGCTGGACGTTGCCTTGGTTGAGGACCAGCAGGAAGCCGGGCAGCTGGCGGGCCCAGACCAGGGTGGCCCGGCGCCTGCTGGGATCGAGCCTCAGCTCGAGCGCCCGGGCCGGGGGGCCGTCGGCGGTGTCGTCCTCATCATCGAAGAGGGTCAGGGTGGAGGCGCCGTGGAGCTCGGCGTCGTGCTGGAGGGAGAACTCTGTCCCTGGGCCCATGGCGAAGCTGCTCCTCTTGCCGCCCAGGGTCCAGGCGACCTGGCCCGACCCTTCGTCGACCAGGTAGAGCCCATCCGTGTTGCGGCCGGAGAGGAGGACCCGGCCGCCTGGGAGCGGGTCGATCGAGTTGAGGTGGAAGTAGTCCCAGGGGGTCGCCTGGGCTCGGTTGTAGGGGATGTAGGAGCTGGCCGGAGCGACATGGTCGAGGCTGTGCCACTCGAAGAGCACGTTGCCGCTGCGCAGGTCGAGCTCCTGGACGACGCAGTCGTAGACGGCCCCGTCCGTGGGGCCGCCGACCGAGCTCAGGTTCCAGCCCACCGTGCTGTAGGCCGCGAGCCAGGCGGTGTCGCCCGGACCGAGCACGAGCTCGTGGAGGTCGGTGCTGTATCCCTCGCCGGCGACCACGGTCCTGATCACCTGGTAGTGGTCGTTCATGATCACGAACTCGCCCTGGCCGTGCCCGTCGACGAACTTCCCCTGGAAGAAGGTGAGGACCCGTCGGCCCTGGTAGGTCTGGGTGCGCAGGTCGGTCGCCAGCTCCCCCTTGGGCATGGGGTCGAACCAGATCAACTGACCCTCGCCGTTCACGATCATCGGCCCCGCCTGACCGGGTTGGCCCTGGACCGGGTCCGGCGAGAGGAAGATGTCGCCCTCTTTGGAGTTGGCCTCCGCCTTGCTCACCAGCAGCCGGGGCGGCTTGAGGTCCGGTCTCGAGACGAAGGCCTGGACCGCGGGCGGCCGGGGCGGGGCGGCAGGGGCCACCGGGGTTGGGGCCGGCAGCGGGGCGGGTGACCTGGCGACCTGGAAGGTGGCGCTGTCACCGCCCGCGTCGCAGATCGGAAAGTCGGTCCGGACGGTGACCGTCTCGCCCGGGCTGAAGGGCAGGTCGGGGCGAAAGCTCGCGCCCTCCGCGCTCGAGTCCGGGACCAGACGGCCCTGGTGGACCCCGCTCACCGAGCCGGAGATCGAGATCCGCCTCTCCCTGAGGCGGGCGGCGGCCATCCCCTGGAAGCTGACCTGGGCCTGCGCAGAAGCGGTCGCCGTCCCCGGGCTCGGGTAGAGGCTTACGCCAGGGCATGCGGCGGGAGTGGAGATCAGCCGGGCCGCCCGGACCGCCCCTAGGGGGCCACCGGCGGCGGCCAGGCCGGTCGCCAGCAAGGTGCCCGAGAGCAGTGTCGGCAGCCACCTGGCCCTGGCCGGCCCCCATCTCTGCCTGCCCATTTCCGGGATCATACGAAGCGGCGGGTGGCCCGTCCCCGGGGCGCCGGGCGTGGCTCCTGGGCGACCGGGACCGACCCGATTGAGATCGCTCCGCCCCGGCGGGTCGCGCTTCCCGGTCGCAGCGGCCAAACTAGGGGGCAGGTTGAACAGTTGCCCGAGCTGCGGGGGGGCGGTCGGCCCCGGTCAGCGCTTCTGTGGAGCCTGCGGTGCCGCCCTCGCTGCAGGATGCGCCCGCTGCGGCGCGCCCCTCCAGGCTGGCCAGCGCTTCTGCGCCAACTGCGGGGCGCCGGTCGAGGCTGAGGCCCCGGCCCCGGCACCGGCCGCCTCCCAGCCCGCCGCCGAGGTCCGCCTGGTCTCCGTCCTCTTCGTCGACCTGGTCGGCTTCACCTCCCTCTCCGAGACCAGGGACGCCGAAGACATGCGCGAGCTCCTGAGCAGCTACTTCGCGGTCGCCAGGGAGGTGGTCGGCCGCCATGGCGGGTCGATCGAGAAGTTCATCGGCGACGCGGTGATGGCGGTCTGGGGCGCGCCGCTCGCCCACGAGGACGACGCGCTCCGGGCCGTCCGGGCCGCCCTCGAGCTGGTGGCCGCGGTCAGCGCCTTCGCCGAGCGGGTCGGGGCCCCCGATCTCCGGGCCCGGGGGGGGATCGTCACCGGCCGGGCCGCCTCCTGGGCCAGCTCCGCCGAGGGCCTGGTGGTCGGGGACCGGGTCAACACCGCGTCCCGGGTCCAGTCGGCGGCGCCTCCGGGCGGGGTCCTGGTCGACAGCCTGACCAGGGAGGCGACCCGGGCCGGGATCTCCTATCAGGGCGCCGGGATGCACCAGGTCAAGGGCAAGGCCGAGCCGATCATGCTCTGGCAGGCCCTCAGCCCGATCGAGAGCGGGTTGAGCCCGGGCGGCCCGGGGGAGGTGGGGCTCAGCACCCACGGTCGCGAGCTCGAGCTGGAGCGGATCAAGGAGGTCTTCCAGGGAGCGGTGGAACGCTCCGAGGCGACCATGCTCCTGGTCAGCGGAGCCGCCGGGATCGGCAAGTCGCGCCTACTCGAGGAGTTCGACCGCTACGTCGACGAGATCCCGACCCGGGTCCTCTGGCACGCCGTCGGCTGCACCTCCTATGGTTCCGGGGTCGCCTACTGGGGCCTGTCGCGGATCTTCCGCCAACGCCTCGGGGTGGCCGACGACGACCAGCCCGAGACCGTCCTCGCCAAGCTGGCCGAGGGCCTGGCCACCTACCTGCCGGACCAGCAGGACCGTGACTTCGCCGGGCCCAAGGTGGCCGTGCTCCTGGGCCTGCCCGGGCCTGAGCAGACCCCCTCCCGGGACGAGTTCTTCGCCGGCTGGCGGACCTTCCTCGACGGCCTCGCCAGGTCCCGGCCGGTGGTGCTGGCGATCGAGAACCTGCAGTGGGCCGACTCCGGGCTGCTCGACTTCCTCGAGTACCTCCTCGCCGCCTCGAGCCAGCTCCCGGTGGTCGTCTTCGGGCTGGCCCGTCCTGAGCTGCTCCAGCGCCGCGAGGAGTGGTCGGGCCGGCCCCAGGTGGTCACCCTCCAGCTGGACCGGCTCGGCGACGAGGACATCGGCAGCCTGCTCGAGGACCTGGTCCCCGGAATGCCGGTGGCCAGCCGGCGCCAGGTGGTGGATCGGGCCGAGGGGATTCCCCTCTACGCCGTGGAGACGGTCCGGATGCTGGCCGACCGGGGGCTTCTGGTGGACCGGGACGGAGTCCTCTCCCTGGCCCAGGACCTGACCGAGCTCGACACCCCGGTCTCCCTGGAGGCCCTGATCGCCGCTCGTCTCGACGAGCTCGACGCGCCGGAGCGGGCCCTGGTCAAGGACCTCGCCGTGCTCGGCCTCAGCTTCGGCCGGAACGCGGTCGAGGGGATCAGCATGCTCGACCGCGATGAGCTGGCCCGCCTGCTCCAGTCGCTCCAGCGCAAGCAGGTCCTGACCGAGGCGGTCAACTGGCGCGAGACCGGGGAGGGCGGCTATGCCTTCAGCCAGACCCTGCTCCGGACCATCGCCTACGACCGCCTCGGCAAGCGCGAGCGCCGGGCCCGCCACCTGGCCGTGGCCAGCCACCTGCGCTCGATCCTGGAGGCGGGTGGCGAGGACGTGCCCGAGTCGATCGCCGACCACTACCGCGACGCCTACCTGGCCGACCCCGCCGCGGCCGACGCGGGCGAGGTCCGGGTCCTCGCCGTCGAGTGGCTGGCCCGGGGCGCGGCCCGGGCCGCCTCGGTGGGCGCCCCCGAGCGGTCGGCGGCCTACCTGCTCCAGGCGGCCGACCTGGTGGCCGGGTCGACTGAGGCCCTGACTCATCGCGAGGGCGCGGCCCAGATGTACTTCCGGGCCGGCCGGGTGGAGGAGTCGCTCCAGCTCTTCGAGGAGGTGGCGCTGGCCCAGACCGAGGCCGGCCGGGGCCTCGACGCGGCCCGCCTCGAGGGGGAGATCGGCAGCGCGCTGGGCCGGCTGGGACGGGCCCAGGAGGCGATCGGGCGCCTCCAGAAGGCGCTCCAGGTGCTCGACCAGGGGCCGCCCAGCCCGGCCCTGGCCCGGGTCTGCTCCCAGCTCGGGCGCGAGCTCTCGATCTCGGGCTCCCGCGACCTGGCGCTGCCCCAGGTGGACCGGGCGCTGGTGCTCGCCGAGCAGCTGGACCTGCCCCAGGTCCTCTGCGACGCCCTTGAGACCAAGGCCCTGCTGCTGCGCTCGGCCGGCGAGTACGAGGAGGCCCTCCAGTCCTTTGAGCGGACCATCGAGATCGCCGAGGCACGGGGCCTGGCCGCCGAGGAGCTCCTCTCCGGCCACGCCAACAGCGCCGACACCAGGATGGCCAACGACCTGCCCCAGGCGATCGCCCACTTGGAGGCGGCCCTGGGGATCGCCCGGCGCCTGGGCCAGCGCTACTCCGAGACCTTCCTCAGCGGCAACCTGATGCTGGCCCAGATCTTCGCCGGTGACTGGCAGGGCGCCGAGGACGTGGCCGCCGCCCTGCTCCGGGAGGAGCACCACGGGCAGGAGATCCTCCACAGCCGGCTGGTCCTGCTCCACAGCCAGCGCGGCCAGTCCGAGGCCGCTCGAGCGGAACTGGGCCGGCTCGCCCGCTGGGCCGAGCACGACTCGAGCGAGCCCCGCACCCTCCGCCTCGCCCTGGAGGCGACCGTGCTCCTCGCCGAGGGCAGCCCCGAGCTGGCGCTGACGGCCGCCCGGTCGGCCCTCGAGGTGGCCATCCCCAACTTCGGCCTTCGCCACGAGATCGCTAGGCAGGCCTGGCCCGATGCCTGCCAGGCCGCTGTTGATCTCGGCCAGGTTTCCGACCTCGAGGCCCTGCTCCAGCAACTGGCCGAGCTGCCCAAGGGCGTCGCGCCTCCCTATCTCGAGGCCCAGGCCCTCCGCTACCAGGCCCTGGGCCGGGCCCGGGCAGGCGAACTGGAGGAGTCCATCTTCCGGGACGCCGCCGAGGCCTTCGCCGGGCTCGGCTACCCCTACTGGCAGGCGAGGACCGTCCTCGACTGGGCCGAGGCCGCCCCGCCCCTGGGAGAGGCGGGCCGCGAGGTCGCCCTGGAGGCGGCCCGAGCCGAACTCGAGCGGCTTGGCGCGGGGGCCCACGCCCTCCGGGCCGGGGCCCTCCTCGGCGGCCAGGTGGCCACGCCGCTGTCTGGCTCCTGAGCCCGCGCGAACTGCGGCCGCGGGCCGCGGAACTGGACTTTCAGGGTCGAAGTCCGCATAATCGCGCTCTAGGGAACTGAGGCGACCGGCTGAAAACTGTGTGGACGGCACAACTCGGCTCGACGCGCCCCATCTGGGAGGAGACTTGGGAGCGGTCGCGGGAGAGCAGGGGCTAGAAGAGGCGGGGTTCGGCCGGTCGGACTCAGGCTCGCCGTCTTGGCGCGGGCCAGCACGCCTGGCCGCGTCTGTCTTGGCCAGCCTGGTCGGGCTCGCCCTGGTGCTGGTCTTTATCGGGGCGCTCTTCCTGGCGGTGGTCACCCGGCAGAACCCGGCGGGGGCGCCCTCGGCACTGGGCCAGCGCGCCTTCATCGTGCTGAGCGGTTCGATGACCGGAACCTTCGATGCCGGCGACCTGGCCCTGGACAGGACGGTCACCCTGCGCCAGGCGGAGCAGCTCCACCGGGGCCAGATCATCAGCTTCGAGGAGACGCTGCCCGGGGGCGCCGTGGCCGGGGTGATCACCCACCGGATCTACCGGGTGGGCCGGGTCCTCAACGCCAAGACCCAGCACTACACCACCTACTACGAGACCAAGGGGGACGCCAACCCGGTCGCGGACGGCAACCGGATCCTGCCCCAGCAGGTGCTCGGTGTCTACGAGATGCGCATCCCCGACGCCGGCTACGTGCTCCAGGACCTGCACCAGCCCCTGGTCTTCATCCTGCTCATCAGTGTGCCCTTCGCGGTGCTGGTCGTCCTCGAGGCCCGGCGCCGCTGGAAGGCGACCTAGGGGCCGGCTTCAGCTGCAGGAGCAGCATTCCCAACTCACGCCATCACGACGGGGAAGGACCCGTCGCAAGGGAGATCTACCAATCAGGAGGACGACAGCGTTGAAGAATCCGTTTAGTAAACGGCTAACGATCGTGCTCGCCTCAGTGGGCGCGATCGGAGCCATCGCGGCGATCGCCACGGCCGCGAGCCTGGCCCTCTTCTACGACCCGACGGCACCGGTACCGGTGGCTTTTGCGACCGGTGACGTGACCCTGAACAACGCCGTGGTGGCGAACTGCACCACGCAGAACATCACCCCTGGTTTCAGCACGCGAGGCTATCCTGCCTCGCTCGGGGACCAGTCAGGGAACGGTTGCACCGTCGACATCGACTACACCGGCTCGCTCGACGCCTTCCTGGCGCTCGACGTGTCGGTGACCACGACCAAAGGAACGAGCACCATCGCCTGCAACGGGGGCGACAGCAGCGGCACAGCCAGCTGTGAGCCGCTCTACAACCCCTCGGCGAGGGGCAGCGGCATGGGCGACGGCCTCGAGGTCTACGTCCTCGCTAACGGCGACAGCTACAGCGGCGGGGGTGGGGCTGAGAACGGCCCGACCCAGGCATTCGGCATCGGCAACGACCAGACCATCTCCAACCCGGGAACCAACGGGGTGGACGTGAACTACGGCCAGACGGCTACCGGTGGAACGGCTGCCAAGTGCAACAGTTCGACTGGCGAGGACTGCCCGGTCAAGGGCGGCGACACCTTCCGCGAGTCTTACTCGGTCTACGTCTACTGGCCGATCGACAGCATGTCGCAGCAGAACATCTACCAGAACGCGTCGGCGACCGTGACCCTGCGGGAGCATGCGGTCCAGGCGGCGGACAACCCGCTCCTCGCCTGCTCAGGAATCAACGATTCCCAGGGACTCTTCGGCGGCGCCAGCTACTCCAACCCCGATCAGCCCCAGGTCGGCTGGGGATCAGGCTTCACCGCGGGTGGATATCCCGCCGTCGGTGGCTGCCCGACCCCGGACACGACGACCAACGGGACTGACTGGACCGCGAGCACACCGGGCACCACGCTGGTGCCCTTCTACCACCCGGACAACTGACCTACGGAAGGTGGGGCGGCCTGGCCGCCCCACCGACCCCGGGGGCCATGGTGGCTGGTACGATCCGCGCTTGACCACGGTCGAGGGCTAAGGGCAGCTCGAGCCGGCACCGCTAGGACGAGGCGCACTTGCGCCAGTCACGGCGCCTCTAGGCGGGGGTGACCAATGCGACTCGGGGCGATTCTCAAGCCCTATCGGGCGGCGCTGTCGCATCGGGACCTGCGCCTGCTCCTGACCGGCGAGGTGATCTCGGCCACCGGCTCCTGGGCCTACAACGTCGGCCTGGCCGTATATTCCTTCGACCGGACCCACTCGGCGATCGTGGTCTCGGCCGTCTTCCTGGTCCGCTTCGTGCCGGCCATGTTCCTCAGCCCCTACGGCGGGATCATCGCCGAGCGCTTCGAGCGGATCAAGCTCCTGATCACCAGCGACCTGCTCCTGGCCACGCTCCAGGTGCTGCTGTGCATCTCGGTGGTGCTTCACCTTCCGGTAGCGGTGATCCTGGCCCTGGCCGGCGTCGCCGCCATCTGCGCTCAACCCTACCTGCCCGCGGTGGCGGCGATGCTGCCCCAGCTGGCCGGCGAGGATGACCTCGCCGCCGCCAACGCGGTCAACAGCACCATCGACAACCTGGTCATCATTGTCGGGCCGGCGGTGGGGGCCCTCCTCCTCCTCGCCGGCTCGGCGGCTGCGGTGTTCGCGATCAACGCCGCCAGCTTCCTGGTGGCGGCCGCGCTGGTCCGCCGGATCCGGGCCCGCTCCAAGCCCAGCGACGTCAGCGAGGGCGGCTCGGCCGGTGTCCTGCGCCAGGTCGGAGCCGGCTTCCAGGCGATCCGGGAGTCGACCGTGGTCCTGGCCCTGGTCAGCTTCAGCGTGCTGGCGAGCTTCGTCTACGGCACCGACACCGTCCTCTTCGTCTACATCAGCAAGCTCCAGCTCGGCACCGGAGCGACCGGGTTCGGCTACCTGATGGCCGCCCTCGGGGTGGGCGGGATCCTCGGCGCACTGGTCGTCAACCAGCTCGCGGCCCGGCCCCGGCTCGGGGTGATCATCACGCTCGGGATGGTCGTCTACTGCGTGCCTACTGCCGCGATCCTCCTGATCCATGCCCCCGCTCTCGCCTTCGTCCTGGAGGTGGTGCGCGGCGGTGGGACCCTGGTGGTCGACGTCCTCGCCGTGACCGCCATGCAGCGCTCGGTCGCCCCCACCATGGTGGCCCGGGTCTTCGGCGTCTTCTTCGCCCTGGTCCTGGCCGCGATCTCCCTAGGCTCGGCGCTGGGCGCGCTGATGATCAGCGCGCTCGGGCTCACCGGCAGCCTCTTGCTGGCTGGACTGGGCATCCCCGCCCTGGCCATCTGCGCCTATCCCTGGCTCTTTCAGATGGACCGGGCAGCGGTGCGCCGGGTGGCGGAGCTCGCGCCCCGGATCCAGGTCCTGGAGCGGCTTGGCATCTTTGCCGCCGGCTCGCGAGCCGCCCTGGAGCGCCTCGCCGGAGCCTGCGTCGAGACGCCGGTGGCGGCGGGCCAGGTCGTCATCCAGGAGGGTGACGTAGCCGACGCCTTCTACGTCTTGCTGAGCGGTGAGGTCGTCGTCTCCGCCAAAGGGGAGGCCCAGCGCTCCCGTCGCCTCCGGGTCATGGGTCCGGGGACCTACT
This sequence comes from Candidatus Dormiibacterota bacterium, assembly GCA_036521135.1. Lineage (GTDB taxonomy): Bacteria > Chloroflexota > Dormibacteria > Aeolococcales > Bog-877 > Bog-877. The sequence goes on from DATDII010000239.1 coordinate 10,335, forward strand.
TCGGTGAGATCGGATTGCTGGCCCGGGTGCCGCGAACCGCGACCGTCCGGGCCCAGGAGGCCTGCACCCTCTACCGCATCCCCGGCGAGGACTTCATCGACGCCCTCACCACCAGCACCCCGAGCGGTGGCTTGCTGGAAGGCGCCAAGACCCGGCTCGCGAGAACGCACCCCACCTACGCCCCGACCTTCCTCGGTGGCGCGGAGACTCCCGCTAGCTAGGGTTGGCGTCGGGGCACGCCCAGGCGTCGGCCCCGATCCGCACAGGTGAGCCTCATCCCGACGGCCGTGGGAACCGCCGATTGAACCCGCCGCAGCGCCTCCCATTCGCTGGCGCAGGCCGGGATCAGGGGAGCGGTCGGGGATCCTCCGCCAGAGCGGACGCACACCGCACCGCCAGCACTTCGACTGCGGCGCGAAGCTCCGGCCCCGCCTCAACGCGGAAGGCGAAGGGCATGACCGCCAGCCACTCCTGCGCGTACATGGTGGGATTGCTGGTACTACCCACGAGCAGGCAACCCTCCCCATCCGGCTGGAGACGTCCCATGGTCGGACGAACCCAGGCCGCCACCTCACTCATGGGCGCCTGGAACCAGACCCGGGTCGGAAACTCCCATCCCGTGCCGAGGTGCTCCTCCAGGGCAGCCACCGGGTCCAGCCCCTCAGGCGCCACGAATGCCTGCGGGGTCTGAACCACAGATTCGATGCGGTCGACTCGGTAGGCGCGGACGGCGTCGACGTGGTGCGAGTGGCAGAGCAGATACCAGCGGCCGTAGCGGACCACCACGGCCCAGGGATCGACTTCGGCCTCCCACTCGTTGCCGGACTGGCTCCGATACCGGACCGCGACTCGGCGTCGGGCCGCGACCGCGGCCACCAGCGCCCCGGTGATGTTGGGATTCGGACTGGCGGCGCGGGGGTCCATCGCCACCGCCGCGTACTCTCGCAGCGCCGACGCCTGCCTGCCTGCCCACTCAGGCAGAGCCCGAATGACCTTGCTCAGCGCCGAGCCGACCAGGTCGGCGTCGTCGGTGGCAGCGGGGTGGCCGTCGAGCACCGCCATGACCAGGCCCAGGGCCTCCTCTTCGGTGAAGACCACTGGGGGCAGCCTCGCCCCCCGCCCGAGGCGGTAGCCGCCGTACCGACCCCGGGAGGACTCCACTGGCACATCCGCTTCGCGCAAGATCTCCACGTAGCGGCGCGCAGCTCGCTCGGTGACGCCGAGGAGCTCGCCGAGCTCGCCGGCTGTCCTGCCGGGCCGGCTCTGGAGCAGCTCGAGGGTCTGCAGGGCGCGGGCGGTCGGGCTGGCGCCGTTGGGCATCGCGACCATCCTATCCAAACCGGTAGTAGATCGTCCGCAATATGCTGTATGGTCGCCCAATGGACATCCTGCTCATCCCCGGGCTCTGGCTCGACGGGTCCGCCTGGGACCAGGTGGTGGCCCAGCTCGAGCTTCTCGGGCACCACGCAGTGGCCCTGACCCTCCCCGGCCAGGGAGACGGATCAACCTCAGCCACCCTCGATGACCAGGTGGCCTCCGTCCTCGCCGCCGTGGACGCGCTCGCCGGTCGGTGCTTGGTCGTCGGGCACTCGGCCGCCAGCACCCTGGCCTGGATCGCAGCCGACGCCCGCCCGGCCAAGGTTGCCAAGGTTGCGCTTGTCGGCGGCTTTCCCTCGGGCACAGGGAAGTCCTATGCAGACTTCTTTGACTCCAAGGACGGGGTGGTGCCCTTCCCGGGTTGGGAGCCCTTCGCCGGCCCGGACTCGGCCGACCTTGACGAGGAGGCCAAGCGCCGGATTGCCGCGGCGATGGTCCCGGTCCCGGAGGCCGTCACCAAGGGCGTGGTGAAGTTGGGAGATGAGCGCCGGTTCGACGTGCCGGTCACACTGGTCTGCCCAGAGTTCTCCCCGGCCCAGGCCCAGGAGTGGATCGCGGGCGGTGAGCTTCCCGAGCTGAGCCGGGCACGTCACCTCGCCTACGTCGACATCGACTCGGGCCACTGGCCGATGTTCAGTCGACCAGCTGAGCTCGCCGCCATCCTGTCCGACATCGCCAAGGCCTGACCCCGGGCCAGCGCCGTTGCGATCCGCGCTGCCGCCCGGCTACGCGACTCGGCCGCTCGGTCCGTCCACTTGGCCGGCCTTCGCTGACCTAGTCGAGCGCAACAACGGCATCTACGGAGGGTGCTGGTGCATCGCGTATCACCCGGAGTACCAGCGTGGCCTCAGCGATCCCAGGTCGCTGAAGGAGCGGCTGGTCCGTTCGGGCCGCGCCCACGCGGCGCTGGTGTTCGATGAGGGCGGCGCGGCGCAGGGTTGGTGCCAGTACGGAGGGGCGGACGAGCTCAGGCTCAAGCACAATCGCGAGTATGCCAAGGACCCGCCGCCACCGGCCCGGTGGCGGATCGCTTGCATCTTCGTCGACAAGCGACACCGTGGTCAGGGGATCGCCCGAGCCGCGCTCCAGGGCGCGCTGGCTCAAATCTCCGCCGCTGGGGGCGGACTGGTGGAGGCCACCTCCGAGGTGACCACCGGCCGCGAGGCTCAGGATAGGTTTCTGTTCAGCGCGACCGTGGAGCTGTTCGCGGAGCAGGGATTCGCGCAAGTCCGCCAAGTCGGCAAGCACGCGTGGATCGTGAGCCGAGAGGTCGAGCCGAGCGGCGTTGACAGCGGCAGCAAATCTAGAGGCTGAGCATCCCAGGTTAGCCCGACGCTGGCAGCGAGGTCGCCGAACCGGGGGGATCAATACCCGGATCGTGGGCGTCGAGGCTCGCCGGTGGATTCGGCCGATGCTGACTCGACCAGCTGTCGTGCCGTCATCCAGCCGAGATTGACCGCAGGGCGAAGGTCGTGGGCATCTTCCCAACAGCGCCGCTCTGCTGCGTCTCTCCACCGCGGTGCTCCAGGAGAGCAGCACGACGAGTGGCAGGATGGCCGCTGCCACTTCTCCCAACAGTCCATG
>DATDII010000240.1:0-6455 GCA_036521135.1 Candidatus Dormiibacterota bacterium
CGGCGACCTCTTCACCCCCCGCGAGCGGGGCAAGTACCAGGGATTCTTCGGGGCCGTCTTCGGCCTCGCCTTCCTGGTCGGGCCCTTCCTCGGTGGCTGGATCACCGACAACATCAGCTGGCACTGGGTCTTCTACGTCAACCTGCCGATCGGGGCGGTCGCCCTGGCGGTGATCATCTTCAACCTCCCCAACCACAAGCGGGAGGGAACCAGCCCCTCGATCGACTACCTGGGCGCGCTGGTCTTCACCGCGGCGGTGGTGCCGATCCTGATCGGGCTCACCGAGAAGGGGCTGACCAACAGCGGCGGGACCGCCTACTCCTGGTTCGCCTGGCAGGTGGGCGGGCTGCTCCTCCTCGGCGCCGTGCTGGTGGTCGCGTTCCTCTTCATCGAGGCCCGGGCCAAGGAGCCGATCCTGCCCCTTGACCTCTTCAAGAACCGAACCTACTCCGCCTCCCAGGCGGCGATGTTCCTCATGTCCTTCGCCTTCTTCATCGCGGTCATCTTCATGCCCCGCTACTACCAGGCGGTCCGGGGCATCAGCGCGACCGCCTCCGGCTACATGCTCTGGCCGCTCCTGGTCGGCCTGATGGGCACCAGCATCGGCGCCGGGCTGGTGATCGCCCGGACCGGCAAGTACAAGCTGCTTCTGGTCAGCGCCATGGTGACGATGGCGGTTGGCATCTTCCTGATGACCCACCTGACCGCGACTACCGGCGACTACCCGCTCTGGATCTGGCTCTTCGTGCTCGGGGTCGGGATCGGGCCGGCCATGTCCGGCTACACCCTGGTCGTCCAGAACGCGGTCCCGGTGGCCCGGCTCGGAGTGGCCACCAGCACCCTCACCTTCATCCGCCAGATGGGTGGCACCATCGGGCTGGCGATCGCCGGGACCTCGCTCTCGTCCTCGATCGCGAGCGAGCTGCCCAAGGACCTCCATCACAACGGGGTGCCGGCCTCGCTCGCGGGCCATCTCTCCGCCAGCAGCAACAGCAGCCTGACCGGGGTGGGCAACGTCGGCGCCAAGCTGGCCCAGGTCCTCCCGGCCCAGGCCCACCCCTACATCGGGGCGATCGTGACCTCCCTCCACCAGGCTCTGGCCCAGGCGATCGGCACCTCGTTCTGGATCGGACTGGTGGTGGCGGTGGTGGCGGTGGTGGCCACCTTGTGCCTGCGCGAGATCCCCCTCCGGACGACCCACCACGACCGGGAGTCCACCCCCCCAGACCCCTCGCCAGAGCCGGCTCAGGAAGAAGAGCTGGTCTCGGCCGGCTGAGAGTCCAGATGACCGCGACCGCAGCCGGCCCCCGGACCGAACTGGAGCTGCTCCAGGACCAGGCCCTGGCCACCCTCGAGAGCCTGATCGCCCATCACTGGCGGCAGAGCCCGGGCGGGCGCTGGGCGCGGCGCGACCTCTCGGTCGCCCAGATGCACCTGCTGATGGTGCTCCGCGAGCACGGCCCGGCGACGGTGGGCCGGCTGGCCGAGGTCCTCGAGATCAGCCCACCCTCGGTCAGCGCCGCCCTCGACCGCCTCCAGGAGCACGGCCTGGCGCTGCGCCGGCGGGACAACGACGACCGCCGGGTGGTCCACGCCGCGCTCTCCAGCCGGGGCCGGGCCGCCGCCGAGGAGGCTTGCGGCTTCCGCCGCCAGAAGGTCCGCCACCTGGTGTCCCAGTTCAGCGCCGGCGAGCTCGAGGCCCTGTTGGTGGTGCTGGGAGCGGTCCAGCGCGCGGTGGGCGAGGCCTAGCCGAAACATCCTGACCGCTCCGGTCCCGGGGCCGGGGGAGCCGGTCAGTGGCCGACGGCCACCCGGTCGCGGCCCCGGCGCTTGGCGCTGTACATGGCGGCGTCGGCGACGCCGAGGAGCTGGCCAATGGTGCGGCCGTGCTTGGGGAAGAGGGCGACCCCGATCGAGGCGGTCACCCGGGGAACGGTACTCTGGGGGGGCAGGTGGATCTCGGCCAGTCCGTGCCGGACCTCCTTGGCGACCCGGCGGGCCGCGGCCAGGTCGCAGCCCCGCAGGATGAGCACGAACTCCTCGCCGCCGTAGCGGACGGCCGCGTCCTCGGCCCGGACCGAGCGTTGCAGGGCCCGGCCCACGCTGCGCAGGATGGTGTCGCCGGCGGCATGGCCGCAGCTGTCGTTGACGTGCTTGAAGTTGTCGAGGTCGATCATCAGGATGGCGAGCGGGGTCTCGCTGCGCTCGGCCATCGCCAGCTCCCGGCCGGCGGCGTCACGGAGCCAACGGGTGTTGAGCAGGCCGGTCAGCGAGTCGGTGATGGCGTACTGGACCTGCTCGGCGTAGAGCTGGACGTTGCGCCAGGCGGCGGCCGCCATGTGGGCCACCAGGCCGGCGATGGTGAGGTCGTTGGCCAAGAAGGCGTCCTTGCGGAAGCGGACCATGTTGAGCATCCCGAGGCGGTAGTCGCCGGCGACCAGGGGGATCAGCAGCATCGACTCGTCCTCGCTCGTGGTTCCGGGGACGTGGCCGGCCGCGGGATGGGCGTCGGCGTCGTTGACCCGCTGCGGGGAGCCGATGTCGAAGGCCCAGCCGGTGAGCCCGGTTCCCAGCGAGAAGGAGTGGTCCATCACGGCGTTGGGATAGGTGGGGTCCTTGACCGAGCGGGCGAGGATGGGCCGGAAGCGGCCCGAGTCCCAGTCGGCGGAGTAGATCGAGATCCCGTCGGCCGGGACCACCCGCTCCAGGTAGTCGGCGGCCAGCTCGAGGATGGCGTTGGGGTCGTTCTCGCTCTGGAACGCGCGCGCCGCCTGGCTCAGCATCTCCGCCATGCCCAGCTGATTGGAGCCGGCCCCACCGCGGCCGGCCCCTGCGGGCGCCCCGGTTGCGGGCTTGGTCGTGTCGCTGATGAGCTGGAGCGGGGAGCGCTCGTCGAGCGAGAGCAGCTGGAGGGGCCGGGGCAGGTCGATCGGCTCGGAGCCGTCGCCGGCGACGGTCCTGGGCTCGCCGAGGAGAGGGCCCTGGCCGAACTCGACACCCAGGTCGATGAGGACGTTCTGCTCGGCGAGGACGGCGATCCCGCTGGCGGCCAGGCGGGCGTCCATGTGCGCCGCCAGCCCGACCAAAGCCGAGACCACCGCCCGCTGGCCCCGGTCGACATCGATGCCATCGACCATGACCTTGTCCATCTGGAGGATGTCGGGCTCGATCTTGCCGATGGCGGCGAGCTGGGTTCTCACCGCTCCCAGCTGGGAGAGCCCGACCCGGAAGCCGCGCTCGTGGAGCTGGGCCGCGAGTCCGAACATGGGCCCGGTGTCGAGACGGTCCTTCTCGTCCGCCTGGTCAACCAGCTGCCAGACGATCTGCGAGGGGTCGAGCCCGGAGGCCCGCACCTCCCGAAGAAGGCCCGCCACCAGGCCCCGCCGGCGCCGGCGCCAGGGGTGCATCTCGAAGAGGACCGCCCCCGGGCTCAGCTTCCGGGCCACCTCGAGCTCGGCCCGGAGCAGGGTGTCGTCAAGGGTGTTGACCAGGTCGACCGCGTTGGCGGCTTCCCAGATCTCGGGAAGTGAGGGAACGGCATCGATCCGGGGCACGCGCCAGCGGACCTCGTAGGCGAGGATCGCCCCGTCCCTGAGGCGGGTGAGCGGCTCGGCCGTGATCCGCAGCGCGCCGGGACGGAGCAGGTCCCGGATGGCGAGTTCCAGGGCGTCGGGATGAGACCCCGCGCGGGGACGCGTCCTTCGAGGGGTCCGCGCCGACGATGGTTTGTCACCGCTCGGAGTAACGGGAACGGTCGCTTCGCGCAGGATCGCCGCCACTCCGCGATAGTGCCAGCGCCCAGCCCGTGGTCAAGCCACGAGTCGGTGACGTTTATGTCGTTTGTTGGGCTTGGCCATCTAGCCTGGGGGGCTCTCCGGATGGCAACCCCGGCCTGACCAGGCAGAGTTCGGAATAGGCGACATGGGCGACGACCCCCGGCCAGATCGAACCGCTGCGAAGTCGGAGCCAGCCGGTCCCCGCCCCCAGGAGCAGGCCACCCAAGGGTGGCAGCGGCTCCAGGGAGGCCGCCTGAACCGCGGCGTAGGCGAGGGTCACCCCGAGCAGGGAGTTGAGCGGCCTGCTCCCGCCCTCGAGCCGCGCACCGAGCACCGACTCGCGCCAGAAGATCTCCTCTCCAACCGCCGCCGGAACCACGAGCAGGGCGGCCAGGGGACGATCGACGACCGCGACGCACTGGTTGAGCCGGGCCAGCGAGCGCCGGCCACCGGCCAGGTGGCCCGCGACCGCGGCCCCCAGCCGGGTGACCGCGTAACCGAGCAGACCCGCCAGCAGCCCGCCTCCGAGCCAGCCCGGGGAGGTGCCCTGGGAGCGCCTCCGGAGGCGGAGGATCCCCGGGATGCCGCAGCCGCTCAGGCCCACCGTCATCAGCGCCCAGAAGGCCCGTGGGTACCGGAAACCGAAGTAGGAAAGCCCGGCCTGGAGCCCGGCCCCGGCCGCCAGCGCCGGGACCGGCAGCGGCCTGGCCGCCGGGTCCAGGCAGGTGCTCATCGGGATCTCCGCTCCTGCCAGCGATCGAGGGCGGCCGCGACCGAGGTGGCGGCGGCCAGGGTCGCGTCGGCGAGGCCGCCCTCCTGGGACCGCCGGGTGCCCATCCCGGATCGGGCCACGCCTCTCCCGGGGGGAGGCGCTCCCCGCTCCGACAGCAACGGGGTGAGCCGGGAAAGGAGACGTTCGAGTTCGGCCTCCTCGCGCCGGGCGGTCGCCGCCACCGCCGCCGGGTTGGGCCGGAAGGCGAGCGCGCCCGCCGCCAGGCGGCGGACTCCGACCCGGCGCTCGCCGCGGGTGAGCAGGCCGTGGGCCCAATCCCGCTCCAGCTGGGCCCGCTCCGCCAGCGCCTTGAGCCGGGCCTGCATCGATCGCTCGGGGACAACCGCGGCCATGGCGGCGTACCAGGGTGCGGCCGCGTTGCGCCGGGCGAAGACCTGCACGAGCAGGTTCCAGGCCGGGGCGGGCAGGTCGAGCCGAGGTGCGCTCTGGGCGCCTCCGAGCTCGAGCGCGGTCGCTAGATCCGGTGAGCTGACCCCGACCGAGGCGGGCAGCCCGCTCCCCCGGACCAGCGCCGCGATGCCCGCTCCCAGATCGCCGAACACCCCTGGGGGCTTGATGAACCCGTAGGTGGCCCGGGGCGAGAAGAGACGGTCGAGCTTGCCCGGCTGAAGGGTGCCGATCCAGCCCGCCATCTGAGCCACCTCGAAGTTGTCATCGATCACCCGAACCGCGAGCGAGCTCCGCGGCAGGCGCTCGTGGGGCAGCCCCGCCGGCGGCGCGACCCCGAGGCCCCCGCCGCTGAGCGGGCTGGCCCGCACCGGCCAGATGACCGGGCAGGCCCCGGGGCGGCGAACGGTCGCCAGCGCCGCCGGGACCCCGGCCTCGAGCAGGGCGCGGCCCCTGCGGTCGAGGAGCTCGCCCCGGCGCCGGGGACGGGGACGGGGTCCTGGCCTTTCGACGTCAAGCCCGCTCGCCCCCGACCAGCGCGACACCTTGAACGGCTCCCAGCCGGCCTTGCCCAGCCGGGAGACGTCCACGATCCGGACCGCGATCAGGAAGCGACGCCAGTAGGAGCGGTAGAGCCGGCTCCACCCGGGATCGGTGGCTGAGGTGGCGAAGAAGGGTCGGGCCCCGCCGGCCCCTCCCATCAGGCGGAAGAGCTGGGCCAGGTTCAGGGTCCCGTCCCCGGCCACCACCCGGGCCTCGCCCCGGACCAGGATCGCCGGCTCCTCGGGATGGGTCCTCATGAGGGCGACCCGGGGATGGGCCCGGATGTTGCGGACCTTGGCGGCGTAGCCGACCGTGGTCGAGGTCCAGACGCACGCCTCCTCCGCCACCAGCCGGGCTCCGACCGGCGAGATCGAGGGGGCGCCCCAGGGACTGACCGTCACCAGGTCCCACTGGACGAACCGGTCGAGGCTGGCGAAGAGCCGCTGCACCGCCGGATCAGAGGAGGGCACGCTCTCAACCCTACGGGATATCCTCGGAATCGATATGAGGTCCTTGGCCCGTGCCTGAGTCCGGTGACCGGATCGTGGTCCCGGTCTCCCAGGAGGAGGCCTGGGACTTCGCCGCCGACGTGCGCAACGCCACCCGCTGGGTCTTCGGGGTCCGCGAGGTCTCGGGCGACCTGCGCCACCCGCTCTTGCCGGGCGACCGCCTTAGGGTCCGGCTGGTGGCGGGCGGGCGGATGGCGGACAGCGTCTGGGAGGTGGGCCGCTGCGAGCGCCCCAGCCTGCTGACCAGCACCGGGCACGCGTTCGGAGCGACCGGCCAGCTCCGGATCGAGTGCGTCGCCCAGGGCGAGCGGGAGACTGAGGTGCGCTACCAGCTCCGCTACACCCTTCCCGGAGGCACCCTCGGCCTGCTGGCGGCCCGATTCGGTCTCCAGAGCGTCCTCGACACCCAGGCCAAGGCCTCGGTCCGGAGCCTGCGCCGCCTGCTGG
>DATDII010000241.1:0-2927 GCA_036521135.1 Candidatus Dormiibacterota bacterium
ATTGAGAGTCGCCATCTCCTGGGTGTCGGCGAAGAGCTGGGCGTTGCGCAACGCCAGCGCCAGCTGGCCGCCGACGACCTCCAGCATCTCGTTCTGCCGTCGCCCCGGCACCAGCTCCTGATGCAGCACCAGGTAGCCAACCTGCGTCCCAGTCACGTGCAGCGGCACCACCACCAGATCGCCGACCTGGACCGGTGCCGTCGGGGACTGGTCCGACTGCTCAAGGGCGGCCTGGAGGTCGGTCCCGACGGCGTCTCCCGGCGGCGCCCCGTCCCCGGACCAGCCGACGAGGCGGATCCCCTGGAGGGCGGTCTCGTCAAGCAGGTAGACGGAGACGTCGCTGACCATCCACAGCTGGCGGAGCTGGTTGGCGGCGCCGCTGGCGACGTCCGAGAGGACCAGGGAGCGACCCAGGTCGGCGCTGACGGAGTTGAGGATGGCGAGCTCGTCGTTGCGCTGGCGCAACTCGACGGTGCGCTCCTCGACCCGCCGCTCCAGATTGCGCTGGGACGCCTGGATCATCCGGTGCTGGCCGGCCAGGCGCTTGCGCATCCCCTCAAGCGCCCGCTCCAGGGTGCCGACCTCGTCGGTTGGGCCGGGGGTGACCGCCACCGGGGTGGTCAGGTCACCGCCGGCGATCCGGCGGGAGGCGCCGGTGAGGTCGGACAGGGGCTGCAGCAGCCGGCGGCTCAGGACCTCGGTGATAACGGCGACCAGGATGGCCAGGATGACCATGAAGGGAATCAGCAGGGCGGCCACCCCGACCAGGCCACGGCTGATCGTCTGGGAGAAGCCGACCACGCTGCCGTCGATGCCGGAGACCGGGATTCCCACCCCGAGGCTCCACTGGCTGGCCGGCAGCGGGCTGAAGAAGACCGAGACCGCCTCGCCCCCCACGGTGATCGTCTTCTGGCCGGAGAGCCCGACCGTCATGGCGGCCCCGACGGCCTCCCAGGGGGTCTTCTTGGAGAGGAGGTTCAAGGGGGCGCCCTTGGTCTGGGCCGGTCCGCTGCCGAGGGCGGCCTTGCCCCTTGGCGCATAGCTGAGCAGGGCGCCGTCGCTGCTGACCAGGAAGCCGTAACCGCCCTCGGCATGCCCCGGGGACCCGACCAGGAACGAGGCGACCAGATGCTTGACCGTGATGTTGGCACCGACCCAGAAGGGCAGGCCATTGGGCGATGTGGTCTCGGTGGCGACCGTCACCGTCGGCCCGCCTGCCGCCGTGTTGTTGTAGACCGGGGTCCAGACCACCGACTGCGCCGTCTCGGGCAGCAGCGAGCGCCAGCGGGGGTTGGTCAGCGCCGAAGCCAGGCGATTGACCCCGGCCTGGTAGGCGGCGGGCGGGGGCGACAGCTCGGACTCGCTCGCCTGCTGCGCGCTCGCAACCGCGGAGGCCGGCGCGACCGCCACCAGGCCGCTGCCGGGGAGCTGGACCCAGACGTCGGCCACCTCGGTGTGGAGGTGGTAGACCAGCGCCAACTGGCTGCTCAGCGACTGCAGGGCCAGGACCTCAGGGCTGGGGTCAGCGGAGTTCGCCCCAGGGCCGTAGATGGTGATGCCGGGCGTCGCCTCAGTGTGGGTCGGGGCCTGGGCCAGACGCTGCCCCGTCGATTGGCTGAGGAGGGCGATCTCGTCCTGCACTGACTGGAGCTCGTTGTTGATGACCAGGGCCTTGCTGTCGACCAGGTCCTGGAGGTGGCCGTCCTGGCTGTCCTCGAGCTGGGTGTTGGCGGTCTTAAGGGCGCCGCTGTTGAGCCCGCCCAGGGCGGCCATCCCAGCCAGGCTGAAGATCGCCAGGGGGATCACCGAAACGCCCAGCATGGCGACCAGGATCCGGCGGCGAATGCTGAGCCGGTGCCACCTGCCGATCCCGTCGATGAGGCGCCAAGTCCGGTTCGGCGGGATTCCCGCAGCTCCGGATTTTCTTCGTGACATGGCCTATTTACGACTTCGGGGGTGGGCCGAATGGCTCATGGTACACGTTCCCTGACCACGATTCATGGCACTGGAGCGGGCGGCGAGCGCGATCGGTTACAGATAGCGCATGGGAGGAATCCAGGGCCCAGTCGCGTTCCGGCGCGTGGTGGTGGCCCCCAACGCCTACAAGGGCACGCTGTCGGCGCGGGCGGCGAGCCTGGCCATCTCGACTGGGGTGGGACGGGCGTGGCCAGGGGTGGCCTGCGCCGAGGTGCCCCTGGCGGACGGCGGCGACGGCTTCCTCGCCACCCTGGTCGACGGGCGCGAGCACGAGATCGTCGTGCTAGAGGTCAGTGGGCCCCTGCTCGAGCCGGTTAGGGCCGAGGTTGGCTGGCTTAGCTCGAGCGACGGTCTGACGGCGGTGCTCGAGCTGGCCGGCAGCGACGGCCTGATGCTGCTGCCGCGGCCCAGCCCCGAGACGGCCCGCCGGGCCAGCACCAGAGGCCTCGGCGAGCTGCTCCGGATGGCGGGGGGACGTCAGCCGGCCCGGATCCTTGTCGGCCTCGGGGGGAGCGCCTCCACCGACGGCGGGGCGGGCCTGGCGGGGGCCCTCGGCTACCGCCTCCTCGACCGCCGGGGCGTGCCCATCCCCGAAGGCGGGCTCGGGCTGCTCGAGATCGACCGGATCGAGCCCCCGGCGGACGGCCCGGGCTGGTCGGGAATCGAGATCGTCGCCGCCTGCGACGTAGAGAACCCCCTGCTCGGCCCGGCCGGCGCCGCCGCCGTCTTCGCTCCCCAGAAGGGCGCGGACGAGGGGACCGTGGCCTTGCTCGAGCAGGGCCTGGCCCGCCTGGTCGAGGTGGTCGCCCGAGACCTCGGCGTCTCGGGGAGGGAGGGCGAGCCCGGGATGGGGGCGGCCGGGGGCGCCGCCTTCGGGCTCGCCTGCTTCTGCCAGGCGCAGCTCACCTCGGGCGTTGGACTGGTAGCCGCGGTGGCCGGCCTGGACCGGG
>DATDII010000242.1:0-2565 GCA_036521135.1 Candidatus Dormiibacterota bacterium
CCGGCCTCTCCCTGGCGCAGGTGCTCGGGCTCGCCGCCCCGGCCCATGGTGTAGACGGGGGGATGCTCAAGGAGGAGGAGGACGTCCTCGGCCAGCTCACCCTGGGCCCGGGCGCCCGCCAGGCGGCGCTGCCAGTCCCAGCCAGTTTGGTAGGGGACGGTGCCACACCAGACCACCTTGAGGGGCGGCCGCCAGACCCCGGCCACCGGCTACGCGGCCCCGGACCCAAGGGCGGCGGCGCCGGCCTCCGCCTGTTGATGGGCGTGGTACGAGCTCCTCACCAGGGGCCCGGACTCGACATGGGCGAAGCCGAGCGAGAGGCCGTACTCGCGGAGCTCCTGGAACTCCTCCGGCCGCCAGAAGCGGTCGCAGCGGATATGGCGCAGCGACGGCCGCAGGTACTGGCCGATCGTCACCAGGCCAACCCCGTGCTGGCGGAGGTCGACGAGGACCTGCTTGACCTCGTCCATGGTCTCCCCCAGGCCCACCATCAGCCCCGACTTGGTCTGGGACGAGGCGCGCATCTCGCCGGCCCGCCGGAGCACGGTCAGCGAGCGGGCGTAGAGCGACTTCGGTCGAACTCGGGGGAAGAGCCGGCCCACGGTCTCGATGTTGTGGTTGAAGACCTCGGGCCCGGCCGCCATCACCGTGGCGATGCTGGACTCGGAACCCTGGAAGTCCGGGGTCAGGACCTCGACCCGGCAGGAGGGAACCCGGTGGTGGATCGCCTCGATGGTCCGGGCGAAGATGGCGGCGCCACCGTCGGCGAGGTCGTCACGGTCGACCGAGGTGATCACCGCGTGCTGCAATCCCATCTCCGCGACGGCCTCGGCGACGCGGTCGGGCTCCTCCAGGTCGAGTCCATTGGGGCGCCCTGAGGTCACCGCGCAGAAGGCGCAGGCCCGGGTGCAGACCTCGCCCAGGATCATGAAGGTTGCGGTCCCAAAGCTCCAGCACTCGCCGATGTTGGGGCAGCGGGCCTCCTCGCAGACGGTGTGGAGGCGCTTGCCGCGCATGATCTGACCCAGTTCCGCGTAGCGGCCGCCGGCGGGCATCCTCACGGTCAGCCACTCCGGCCTCCGCTCCACTCCCGAGGGCAGAAGCTGCTGCCAGATGGGACGGCCGTCACCCACCGGCCCTCGGCCCGGGATCAGGTCGGGACGCCGGTCCGGGACCACCGGCAGCTGCACCTTGGGCGGGATCGCCCGCGGCGCGGGGGTGCTGTCCACCTGCCAATCCTAATCCTGGAGCCCATCCGGGCCGGCCCCGCTCAGAAGAGGGCGCTCTCCGGAGTGACCGCCTCGAGCGAGCTCTTCACCGCGCCGAGGAAGCGAGCGGCCCCGGCTCCATCATTGATCCGGTGGTCGAAGCTGAGGCAGAGGTTCATGATCGGCCGGATCGCGATCCCGTCCCCGACGACCACCGGGCGGCGGATCACCGCGTCCATGACCAGGATCCCCGCCTGGGGCTGGTTGATGATCGCCTGAGAGGTCACCGTGCCCAGGGCGCCGGCGTTGTTGAGGGTGAAGGTTCCCCCCTCGACGTCCTCGAGCCGGGCCTTGCCCTGGCGGGCCCGATCGATCAGGGCAGCTGCCGCCTGAGCCAGCCCGGCCACGCTGAACTGGTCGGCGCCGCGCACGACGGGCACGATCAGGCCGTCGCCGACGGCGACCGCCAGGCCCAGGTTGACCTCGGCCCGGAGCCGGATCGCGTCCTCCTCGAAGGTGGCGTTCATGGTGGGAACCGCCCGCAGCGCCAGGCAGGTGGCCCGCATCCCGAAGTGGAGGAAGGTCAGGTCTACGCCGGTCGCCGCCCGGAACTCGGCGCGATGGGCGGCCCGCGCCGTCGCCACCCCGCTCATGTCGACCTCGACCATGGTCCAGGCGTGAGGCGAGAGCCTGCGACTGCGCACCATGTGCTCGGCGATCGAGCGGCGCATCGGCGTCAGCGGGATCGTCGATCCGGGCCGCGAGGGCTGGACCGCCGTGGGGGCGGCCGGGGTCCCGGCGCCGGCCCCGGTCTTTGCCGGGGCCGCCCCGCCCCGTTCCAGGAAGAGGAGGACATCCCGCTTGGTGATCCGGCCCTCGAACCCGGTCCCGGCGACCAGGGCGATGTCGATCCCATGCTCCTCGGCCAGCGCCCGCACCGCCGGGCTGATGAAACCCGCCGTGCCGTTGCCGGGCGGAGATGGCGCCGGAGCCTCGCGATCCGCCATGGCAACGGCCGGGAGCGGAGGCTCCGCCTGCTCGGGCTCGGGTCCAGCACCAGGCGACTCTTGAGGGGGATTCCCGCCCGGCGCCGGCGCCGTATCCTCTTGCGGCTGGGGATCTGACCCCCCGGCGTCTGTCCCGGCGTCATCGGCCCCCTCGAGGGTGCAGATCGGCTCCCCGACCGAGAGCCGCTGGCCTTCCGGTGCGAGGATCTCGCCCACGGTGCCCGCGGCCGGCGAGGGTACCTCGGCAGTGACCTTGTCGGTGATGACCTCGACCAGTGAGTCAAAGCGGGCGACCTGCTGGCCAGGCTGCACCAGCCAGGTCCCGATCGTGCCCTCGGTTACCGACTCCC
>DATDII010000243.1:0-7831 GCA_036521135.1 Candidatus Dormiibacterota bacterium
GAGCCCCTCGAGCTGGGGTCGGCCCAGCTCGAGGGGCGCGGGCGGCTCCGACGTTGCCTTTCCCGTCCCGCTCGGTGTGCTCGCGCCCTGAGCGGCGTGTGTATAGTGTGCGCATACCAAGGGTCAACCTCTACCTGCCCGACGACCTGGCCGCCGCCGCCCGACCGGGCGAGCTGAACCTTTCCTCCGTGCTCCAGGACGCCCTGCGCCAGCGGCTGGGCCAACGACGCCTGGAGGCCTGGTTGACCAGGCTGGCAGCAGGTCAGCCGGCCCCTGTCGGCCACGCCGCCGCCCGCTCCGCCCTGGAATGGGGGTTGAGGGGTGGCTGAGGCAGTCGTGATCGAGGCGGCGGCCCTGCTCGACCTGCTCCTTGGCAACCCGGAGGGGGAGGCGGTCGGAGCTGCCCTGGCCGGGCGTGAGGTCCACCTGGCGGACCCTGTCGGGGTGGTGGTGGCGGGCGCCCTGGGCCGGCTCGCCGCCGAGGGCACGCTCTCGGCCGGGCAGCTCGGCAGCCGGATCCGGCTGCTGGAGTCGGCACCGTTCACCACGCACTCGGCACTGACCCTGATCGGGGGGGCGGTCCAGAGGGGCGAGCTCAGCCTCGGGGATGCGCTCTCGGTCGAGCTCAGCGACCAGCTCGATGCACCCCTGCTGACGACCGAGGTCCGGCTGGCCGCGGTCTGGCCCCGGAGCTGGCTCGTGACCTCCCCGGTCAGGGACCAGCCCGGACGGTAGCCGGGGCGAGCTCGACCGGGGTCTCTGCGGGGGCGGTCAGATGGCGCCGGGAGCGCCAGGCGCAGACGCCGGCTCCGAGGAGGACGAGCGGGACCAGGGGAATCGGCAGCGAGAGGGTGGAGCTGTCGTCGAGGACCACCGCCGCGTTGAGCAGAACGATCCAGAGCGCCAGCCAGCGGAGATCGCGCCCAGATGCCCGCAGGGCCCCCGCGGTCCAGACCGCCGGCCCCGCCAAAAGGAGCAGGTCGTGGTCCAGGCTGTGGGGGGCGACCAGCATGGAGAGGCAGACGGTGCTGGTCAGGGCCAACTTCCAGTCGACCCGGGTCAGGGGCGGGTTGCGCCACCAGGCCCAGCCCAGGCCGAGCAGGGCGATCCCGCCGGCCACCCAGGCCAGGTCGGCGCTGAGGCTGCCGTGACCGGTGAGGCGCCAGAGGATGGCGAGCACGGTCTCGTCGTGGATCGGGGGGAAGCGGTGGAAGAGCGTGAAGGTCTCGATCTGACGAAGCCGAAGCAGGCCGGGGACGCCGACCAGCGCGACCGAGATGATGGCCAGCCCGAGGAGGCAGGCCACCGCCATCCGCACCACAGATCGGCGCCAGGCCGCGATCGCTGGGACCACGGTCAGGAGGAGGAGGTCCGGCTTGAAGGTGAAGAGGAAGCTGGACAAAGCGACCCTGACCCAGCGGCCCCAGCGCGAGCCGCAGTACCAGGCGGAGGTGAACAGCGCCAGGCAGAGCGGCCAGAGAAGGTCGTACTGACCCTCGCCCAGAGCTGTGAAGGTGGGATATGAGGCGACGATCACCAGCGCCAGCGGGAGCGCGTCCCGGTCCAGGCCCTCGAGCCGGGCGAGCCAGATCGTCCCCGCCAGGCAGAGGATGAGGCAGAGCGCGTCCCAGAGGTAGAAGGCGGGCCAGATCGGGAGCGCGGTGAAGGGGATCACCAACCAGGCGGCCGGAGGCAGGGCCACGAACGGCTCGATGAAGTCCCGGCCCGGGCCCCGGCCGAGGAAGGCCTGGGCGGCTATCTGGAAGTGGAGCGAGTAGAGATGGTGGGAGGCGGCCAGGCCGCCGGCCGCGAGCGCGCGGGCCACCGCGTAGAAGGCGTCGAACTCGGGCAGGGGCTGCTGATCAACCCCGGCCACGACCAGGCCGGCGTAGGTCAGCAGGATGGCCGTGGTGGCCACGACCAGGACCCGGCGGGGGGCGAAGCGCATCGCCAAGATTTGTAACCCTTCCCCACCTCTCTGAGGGCCGATGTGTCCTATTGCGGGGCAGTTGTGGCGGGGACGTTACCGAGCAGGCCCTGGCGGGTCCAGCCCGGATCGGTGGTCCAGTCGATCTGGCGGGGGAACTGGTCCCGCCACCACCGGCTTGACCCATCCCCCTCGGCCCTGGCCACCCGCGCCCAGGCGCCCCGGACCGCTGGGGGAGGGCAGGCGAGTGACCAGGCCGGGTCGAGACGGGCGCCTCGGAGAACCTTGGCCCGCCAGCTGGCCATCCCCAGCCGCAAGCGGGTCAGCCCCTCGTCAAGTGCCAGCTGGATGGGGAGGTAGAAGGCCAGGTTGAAGTAGGCGTCGGTGCCGGGGGTCTCCTGGTAGTCGAATCCGGCGAGCCGGCCGTAGAGCGCCCCATTCCAGGCGTAGAAGAGGGCGAAGGCGACCAGGCGGCGGCCCCGGCGGCAGAGGATCACCCGACTCTCCCGGTTCAGGTGCCGGGCCTGCGCCTCGAGCTGGCGGGCCAGCTCCTCCGGCGCCAGGGCATGCCGGTACTTCTCCTGGAGCCGGGCCGCCAGCGGGGCCAGCTCCTGCCAGCAGGAGGCGAGATCGGAGACCTCCACCCGCAGCCCGCTCTGGGCAAAGCGTTCCCGCTCCCGCCTGGCGGACCGCCGCCGCTGGGAGGAGAGCTGAGCCAGGTAGCCAGCGAAGGAGTCCCACGTGACCTCGATGGCGCAGTTGGGCCCGCCCAGGACCAGGTGCTCCGGGCGGCGGAGCCAGCGGGCGGTCTCGGCGGCCGCCGCCGACGTCAGCCACATCACGCCCAGGCTGGCGGCACCGGTCTCGTCGGCGATCTCCGCGGCCGACCGGAGGAGACGGCCAACCAGAGCTGGCCGATCCCGGCTCCAGTCGGGGTGGATTGGGTACTCGGTCGCGTAGCCGGACCGGGTGCCGGCCAGAAGCGTCGGCAGCCAGGGCTGGGGGCGGGCCCGGCGACCGAGGAGCCAGCGCGCGCCGCTGCCGAATGGCTCGTAGTGGTCGAGCCCAGGATCGGGGCCGCCATCCCAGTAGTAGGTCGGCAGGCCGGCGACGAGCGCCCCCGCTTGGTCACGGAGCAGTAGGTAGGTGGCGGGGGTGCCGACCGACTCCTCAATCGCCATCAGATAGGGCCAGGAGAGGTAGAGACCGCACCCCTGGCTGATCGCCGACCATTCGTCGGGGTTGACCTGGCCGAGGCTGGCGACGCGCTCCAGCTGTAGGCTCTGGGCGCTCGGAGCGGGGGGCAGGAGAAGGTCCGCGAACACGTCAGGGCGGTGGGTCGACCGTCCGCCGCCCAAACAGCCCCCAGGCGGTCAGGCGGGTCTTCAGGACCCCGTCCTGGTCGGTCAGCTCACCTTGGATCTGGACCAGCCCCCGGTCGGGCCGACTTTTCGAGGGCCGGCTTGCGACAACCACGAGGGACCCGCGCAGCTCATCGCCGGGGCGGACCGGGTTGAGCCATTCGACCCGGTCCACGCCCGGTGAACCCATGCTGGCGGAGTGGCTCAGGACCTCGTCGCAGTAGAGGCGCATCCAGAGGGAGGCCGAGTGCCAGCCGCTGGCGATGAGCCCGCCAAAGATGGTCTGCCGGGCTCGCTCCGGGTCGACGTGAAACGGCTGGGGATCGAACTGGCGGGCGAACTCGAGGATCTCGGTGGAGGTGACGCGGTGGGACCCCAGCTGCCAGACCTGGCCCAACTGGAAGTCCTCCCAGTAGAGGTCGACCTCGGCGCCCCACGGGTTCTGCGGGACGGGGTGGGCTTGGGCCGGGATGGTCAGCTCCTGGTGGCTCAGAGATCCTGTTTGGTCATGCTACGCTGCCAGCGCCCGGCTTCCCGGGAAGTCCGGGGTACAGCTCTTAGCGGAGACCGCACGCGCCCTGATGCCCACGTTCGAGCCAGTCGCCAGCCCGGTCAGCCTTCCCGAGCTCGAGGAGAGCGTGCTCGCCTTCTGGCAGCGAGAGCGGATCTTCGAGCGCGGCCTGGAGCAGCGCCGCGACGCCCCGCCCTTCGTCTTTTACGAGGGGCCTCCGACGGCCAACGGCCTGCCCGGGGTGCACCACGTCCTGGCCCGGTCCTTCAAGGATTGCTTCCTGCGCTACCAGCAGATGCGCGGCCGCCGGGTGGAGCGCCGCGGGGGCTGGGACACCCACGGCCTCCCAGTTGAGCTGGAGATCGAGCGCAGCCTCCGGATCGGATCCAAGCAGGAGATCGAGCGGATGGGGGTGGAGGAGTTCAACCGCCTCTGCCGGGCGAGCGTGGTCGAGTACATCGACGAGTGGGAGCGGCTCACCAACCGGATCGGCTTCTGGCTCGACCTGAAGCATGCCTACCGGACCTACACCACCGAGTACATCGAGTCGGTCTGGTGGAGCCTGAAGCAGATTTACGAGAAGGGCTGGCTCTTCCGGGGCTACCGCGTTGCCCCCTACTGCCCCCGCTGCCAGACCTCGCTCAGCACCCACGAGCTGGGCCAGCCGGGGGCCTACCGGGACGACACCCCGGACCCGGGGGTGACGGTGCGCTTCCGCCTCCTCGACGACCCTCAGACCAGCATCCTGGCCTGGACGACCACGCCCTGGACGCTGCCTGGGAACCTCGGCCTGGCCGTCGGCCCGGACACCGTCTACGTCGAGGTGAGCCAGGCCGACGAGCGCCTGATCCTGGCCCGGGACCGACTCCAGATCCTGAACGGGCCCTACCAGGTGCAGCGGGAGATGCGAGGCAGCGAGCTGGTCGGCACTCGCTACCAGCCCCTGTATCCCTACCTGCCCCCCCAGCCCAACGCCTTCAGGGTGCTGGCCGCCGACTTCGTCACCACCGACGAGGGGACTGGGGTCGTCCACACCGCCGGGGCTTACGGCGAGGACGACCTCCGCCTCTGCCAGGAGTCGGGGATCGAGGTGCGCCACACCGTTGGGCTGGATGGCCGCTTCCTGCCCCTGGTCAGCGACTTCCAGGGCCTCTTCGTCAAGGACGCCGACCCGGTGATCACCGACGACCTCCGAGAGCGCGGCCTGCTCTACCACGAGGAGGGAATTCTCCACACCTATCCCTTCTGCTGGCGCTGTGACACGCCCCTGCTCTACTACGCCCTCGACTCCTGGTTCATCCGGACAACCGCGGTCAAGGATCAGCTGATCCAGCACAACCGCTCGGTGCGCTGGGTTCCAGCCCACCTTCGCGACGGCCGGATGGGCAATTGGCTCGACTCGCTCCAGGACTGGAACCTGTCTAGAGCGCGCTACTGGGGGACGCCGCTCCCGATCTGGGTCTGCTCCGCCTGTCAGGAGCAGCGCTGCATCGGCAGCCTCGCCGAGTTGGGCCTGGAGCCGGGCACCGACGTCCACAAGCCCTTCATCGACGAGGTCACCCTGGCCTGCACCTGCGGCGGGGAGATGCGTCGCGTTCCCGAGGTCATCGACGCTTGGTACGACAGCGGGGCCATGCCCTACGCCCAGTGGCATTACCCGTTCGAAAACCAGGACCTCTTTGCTACCCAGCACCCGGCTGACTTCATCAGCGAGGGGCTGGATCAGACCCGGGGCTGGTTCTACACCCTGCTGGCGGAGTCGGTGATGCTCTTCGACCAGCCGGCCTACCGCAATGTGGTCGTGCCCAGCCTGGTGGTCGACGACCGCGGCCGGAAGATGTCAAAGAGCCGTGGCAACGTGGTGGATCCTCTTGATCTGATCTCAAAAACCGGATCGGACGCGCTCCGCTGGTGGTTCTACACCACGGTCACGGTGGGCCTGGAGTACCGGATCTCGGCGCAGCGGGTAAGCGAGAGCGCGGCCCGTTTTCTCAACGTCCTCTGGAACACGTACAGCTTCCTGGTCACCTACGCCAACCTGGCGGGGTGGCGGCCGGAACCGGCCGCCACCGGGGAGAGCGACCACCCGCTGGACCGCTGGATCATCGCCCGACTCCATGAGACGGCGGTGGGGGCGGTCAGCGCCCTGGAGCAATACGACGCCAACACCCCGTGCCGGGCGATCGCCTCCCTGGTCGACGACACCAGCACCTGGTACCTGCGCCGATCCCGGGGCCGGTTCCGCGGCACGGCCAAGGAGGTCGCCTCGAGCTGCGCGACCCTGCACCAGGTGCTGCGCCAGACCGCCCGGCTGATGGCGCCCTTCACGCCCTTCCTGGCCGACGCGATCTTCCGGGGGCTCGCCCCGTCCCTGACCCCTGGGGTGATCTCGGTGCATCTGGAGGACTACCCCGGCCCGCACCCGGAGCTGGTCGATCAAGAGCTGCTGCGGGCCATGGACCTGGTCAGGCGGCTGGCCGAGGATGCCCGAGCCCTGAGGGAGCAGCGGGGAGTCCCGATCCGTCAGCCGCTCGCCAGCGCCGAGGTGATCGGGGCGGAGCTCTCCCCGGAGCTGTCGGCGGTCCTGGCCCAGGAGCTCAACGTCGCCGAGGTGCGCTGCCGCGACCAGAGCGGATCGGGGCCGGCCACGGTCACCCTCGACTTCGAGCTCACGCCCGAACTGCGCCGAGAAGGCCTGGTCCGGACCTTCACCCGGCAGCTCCAGGCTCTCCGACGCCAGCTCGGGCTGCGCGCCGGCGAACCGGTGCTGGTGCGTTACGCAACCGATGACGAGCTCGACCAGGCGATGGTCTGGGGGGAGGCGCAGATCCAAGACCAGTGCTTCGTTCGGGCCTGGGAGCGCGTCGCGTCCGGTTCCCAACTGCCGCCCGGGTTCTCGGGATGGTCAGAGCTCAAGGTTCCGCCCCATCCGATCGAGGTAGCGCTCCGTCGGCTCGGCGCCGACGCACAATGAGCTGGCCAGGGGCTTCCCCCGCTGGCCCGGGACGGCCCATAATGCTCCCGCCCCCGGCAGCGGCGGCGATCCAACCTCCGGCTGGGCGTCCGGCCCGGGGCCTTTAGTCGAGGAAGTTTGAACATGACCGAGATCGCCACCACGACCCGCGAGGGTGACCTAGCCGAGATCCGCCGCCAGGTCGAATCGGAGAAGGCGCGGCTGGACCAGGAACTGGCGCAACTGACCGGGGTCGCTTCCAACGGGGCGGGCCGGGAGGCGCCCTTCCACGAGCATCCCACCGAGCACGCGGGCGAGATGGAGGAGCACGAGCGGCTCCAGGCGATCCGGGAGAACCTGCAGCAGATGTACGCGCAGTGCGAGGACGCCCTCGGCCGGCTCGAACGGGGCGAGTACGGCCTCTGCCCGAGCTGCGGCCAGGAGATCGCAATCGAGCGCCTGCGGGCGTTGCCCTACGCAACTCGATGTGTCCCTTGCAAAGAGGCCAAGCGCGACTGAGACCAAAGATGACCGGGCGGGCGCTCGGGGCCGCTTGAGCCAGTCCCGAGCTTGGCCGCTGTGGACCGGGGTGGCGGCGCTCGCGGTGTTCGTGGTGGACCGACTCACCAAGTACTGGGTGACCCACGCCCTCAGCCTGGGCCAGCAGCTCTGGCCCGACTCGCCAGTCCACATCTACTACACCGTCAACAACGGCGCTGCCTTCAGCATCCTGCCCGACGCTGACTGGCTCTTCCTGGCCGTCGCCGTCCTGGTGGTCCTGGCGATCGCCTGGAAGTGGCGCCTGCTCGCCCTCCAACCGGTCTGGGTCCAGGTCGGGGTGGGGTTGCTCCTGGGGGGTGCCCTGGCCAACGCGGTCGACCGGGTGAGCCAGGGCTACGTCGTCGACTTCATCCAGTTCCCCCACTTCCCGATCTTCAATGTGGCCGACTCCGGGATCACTGTCGGAGTACTGATCCTGGTGGTCCGGATCACCATGGCCAGCCAGGCCCGTGCCTGAGGACGCGCCCCGGCCGCTCGAGCTCTCCCCGGCCACGGCGCTCGAGGCCGGGACAAGGCTC
>DATDII010000244.1:0-3057 GCA_036521135.1 Candidatus Dormiibacterota bacterium
CGTCTCTGAGTGACCCATGAGATCAGCCTATCGGTGCCCGGAGCGGCTGGCGCCAACGCAAAGGCAACGATGCGATGACGTGGGCGTGAAGCTTGCCCGGCCGTCAGGAGGAGGACCCCAGACGCTTGCGCAGCATCTCACGCCAGACCGGGAGCCTGGCCAGGAGCTGGGACCTCCAGCGGCTGACCGCTAGAAGGGCCAGGATCACGATCAGGAGGAGGAACACGACGACCACGGCGTCGAGCGCGGTGAAGACCTTGACCGGGACCACCTGGGCGGCCGAGACCCGGACCCTGACCGTGGGCGCGAAGCCTAGCCCGCTGTACCTCACCCGATAGAGGCCGCCGGGCACGACCAGGGTCGAGCCGCTCCTCTCCTGGATCGTCAGGTGGCGCGAGATCCCGGCCGGGCCGGTGAGCAAGGCCGGGCCCGAGACCACCCCGCCGAAGAGCATGTCGCGGCCGTAGAGAGTGAGCGGATAGACGTCCAGCCGCATCGTCCAGACCGGCAGGACGCCGGGCACGACCCGGTCCTCGCCCCGCTTGGCCACATCCACCCCCTCATAGGAGGCGGTCCGGAGCGAGTAGAACTCAGGTCCCACCGCCAGGGCCCCGGTGCTGGTGCTGTGGGGCACCGGGGTGGTCAGCCAGACCTTCGACCCGATCACCGGCAGCACCGCACCGTCGGGGCCGTCGACCGAGAGCCGGGTCACCCGGTGAGAGCTGAGAGGATGGCCGGTCGCGTCCTGAAAGCGGAGCTGGGTGAGGTAGGAGACCTGGATCGCCACCTGGGTGTAGACGCTGTGCTCGATCCGGAGCACCCGGGTCGGCGAGGTATCGTGATTGGACCAGGCGACGAAGGTCGCCTTGACCGTGGGGTTGGGATCGTGGACCGCGATGGTGAGCGTCCGGCGCCCGCCCAGGCTCAGGTTGGTGGTGATGTAGCCCTCCCGGTCCTCGGTCAGGGGAGTGCCCCCGTCGATGCTGAGAGTGACGGTCCCGGGAACGGCCGGCACCACGTGCACGGTCAGGGTGGAGGTCTTGACCAGCAGGGGCTGGGTCGCCGACGCCGGGGCGTAGCCGGCGCTGCCGGCGAAGGCCGCCCGGACGGTGTGGGAGCCGGCCGGGACCTGGTCCCGGATGGTGGTGCTGGCCACGCCGCTGGCGGCGCTCAGGGCGGCCGCGTCCTCCTTCCCGTCCACGTAGAAACGGACCAGCCGCTTGGCCAGGGGCGCGCCGTTCGATGTGATGGTGGCGGACACGGCGATCGGCACCCCGGCGCTGACCGTGGCCGGGACGCGGTGGGTGAGGCGGACCGGCGCCGCCACCGCCGCGAGCGCCGGCAGCGGCGCCAGGGCCCAGCCGGCGACGGCGACCGCGAGTCCGCTCGCGACCACGAGCAGGAGGAGCCGGCCCATCCTCACCGGGCCCGGCAACCCGTTCTCGCTCACCCCCGTCTCCAGAGCCGGCGCCAGCGCGCCCCCGTCCCGAGCCAGAGGCTGGCGGCATAACCAAGCAGGGCGGCGAGCATCAGGCCGACCACTCCATAGGCGACGAATATCACGGGGAGCGATCCCTGGGTCGCCACCACCGGCGGCAGCGATCCCATCGTCACCGGCCGGGCCGGCCGGGGCGCCTGGCTGAGGTTGAAGGCACCCATCAGGCTGCCCGCGTTGGCGTCCCGGGAGGTCAGCGGGGCGAGTCCGTAGAGCCCTTCGATGAACTTGAGGATCGAGGTGAGGTCGGCCACGCCGTGGAGCACAACCCCCTGCCGGGCGTAGGGGGAGACGATCAGGGCCGGCACCCGGAAGCCGTAGGTGGAGTTGCCGACCCGGGGCGGGGCCACCCCGTCGTACCAGCCGCCCCAGTCGGACCAGGTCAGGAAGATCGCCGAGGACTTCCAGTAGCGGCTGCGCATGATCGCGTTGATCAGCCCCACGGTCGCGATCTCGCCGCTGGCGACGTTGCCCGGAGCATGCTCGGTGGCGCCCGGCTGGACCACGTAGGAGACGGCCGGGACCCCGCCCCGGGCGAGCTCTCCGGTCAGTGCCGTGAGGTCGTGGAGATGGTCCCTCTCCTGGGGGCTCTTGGTCACCGCGGGGAGGTCGAGCAGCGGCACCTGGGCATGGAGGGAGGCGAGCCGGCCCGCCTTTCGGTCGGCGTTGTAATGGGCGATGTAGTAGCCCCAGGAGACCCCGGCCCCGTCAAGGCGGTCGAAGATCGTCTGCTGACCCCGGGGCGGCCCGCCGGCGGCGGCGGTCGGCCAGGACTGGGCCGCCACGGCGTACTCATAGTTCGAGGTGCTGCCGCCCAAGGTCGACGAGAAGAAGTGGTCGGCGAGCACGTAGCTGCGGGCCAGCTGCCAGTAGTAGGGGATCTCGCTGGCGTCGTAGTAGCCAAGGGCGAGCTTGCCATCGCCCACGGTATTGGCCTGGGCCGACACGAAGCCGTTCATGGCGCCGCCGTTGCGGGCGGCGGCCGCGACCCCCTCCGAGTCGTCCAGCGGCGGGGTCCTCAGGGTGGTCAGGTGGTGGGGCTTGACCAGGGCCGAGCTGGATACGCCCGGGTTGGCCGGGACCGCGGTGCTGGCCGAGAGGCCGAGCGCGCCGGGATAGGTGCCGAAGTAATTGTCGAAGGAGCGGCCCTCCTGGATGATCACGAAGACATGGCGGATCTTCTGGCCTGCGCCCTTAGCAAGCAGCTGGGCGCGCGAGCCATGTCCGGCTGCGCTGGCCGGAAGCGCCGGCCCGGCCAGGGCCGCCAGCGGGGCAAGGATCACGGCGATGACCAGGGCGCGCGCCGCCGAGCGCAGCCTCACGGGGTCACCTGGTAGATCAGGACCAGGGCGGAGCGGCGCGCCCCGGCTCCGGACTTCCCGAGGTAGCGGTAGACGATGATCCCATCGAAGCGGTGGGCCAGCTGGAGCAGCCGGTCGGCGAAGTGCTGGCTCCGGTCAGCCGAGTAGGCGTCATAGACGAGGTACTGAACCGCGCCGCTCCTGATCAGGCTGTCGGCGTTGTCGACCGGGGCGTAGGCGGGGTTCCGGTGCAGGGGGTTG
>DATDII010000245.1:0-10695 GCA_036521135.1 Candidatus Dormiibacterota bacterium
CTGGTCGAGTCCAAGTTCTCGGGCCACGGCCTGGAGGGGCAGCTCGCCCACCTCGTCCTCTACATCAACCCGATGACCTGGGTGGTGCTCGGCTTCCAGGACGTCTTCGTCTTCGACCGCTGGCCCCAGCACTGGCACGGGCTGGGCTACTCCCTGGTCTTCTCGCTGGTCTCGATCTGGCTCGGGCTGCGCGTCTTCCGGCGGCTGCGGCGGCGCTTCGCCGAGGAGGTCTGATGGCCGAGCCGGCGGTGCGAATCACCAACGTCAGCAAGCGATTCCGGGTCTACCACCAGCGCAGCACCACCTTGAAGCAGTCCCTCATCGACCGCCGCCGGGGCCAGTTCGAGGAGTTCTGGGCGGTCCGGGACCTGAGCGTGGAGGTCCCGGTCGGGGAGGCGCTCGGGATCGTTGGCGAGAACGGTTCGGGCAAGTCCACTTTGCTCAAATGCGTGGCCGGAATCCTGGTCCAGGACAAGGGCGAGATCGCGGTGGTGGGCCGGCTCGCCTCCCTGCTCGAGGTTGGCGCCGGCTTCCATCCCGACTTCACCGGCCGCGAGAACATTTACCTCAATGGCGCCATCCTGGGCTTGCCGCGACGCTACATCAGCTCGATCCTGGACAGCATCGTCGAGTTTGCCGAGCTCGAGCAATTCATCGATAATCCCGTGAAAACGTACAGCTCTGGCATGTACACCCGGCTCGGCTTCGCCATCGCCGTCAACCTCGATCCCGACATCCTCCTCGTCGACGAGGTCCTCGCTGTCGGGGACGAGGCCTTCCAGCGGCGCTGCATGGAGCGGATCAACGGGCTGCGGGCCGAGGGGCGGACCCTGATCTTCGTCTCCCATGCCCTCGACTCGGTGCGCTCGGTCTGCGACCGCTGCCTCTGGATCGACCACGGCCGCGCCCGCCAGCTGGGGGAGGTGAGCACCGTCCTCGGCGCCTACCTGGCCGAGGTCGACCGGCGCGAGGAGGCGGAGCTCGAGGTCACCGAGGGGACCGAGGTCGACGCCAGCCCGGGGCGGATGGGGGTGCGGATCACCGCGCTCGACCTGATCGGTCCCGACGGGCCGGCCACCCTGATCAACACCGGGGACCCGCTCATGGTCGGAGTCGACTACGAGGCGCCCATGCCAATCCAGGGGGCTCGCTTCAGCATCAGCTTCCACCGCTCCGACGGCGCGCCGATCGCGACCGTGTCCACCGACGACCTGGAGACGGGCGGCGCCACCCTGCCCGCCCGGGGGACGGTTCGGCTGAGCCTGGCCGGGGTCCCCTTCCTCGAGGGTGTCTACCGCCTGACCGTGGACATCACCGAGATCGCCACCGGCCAGCACTACAAGCGGCTGGAGCGGGTCCGGCCCTTCCGGGTCCACAGCGGGGAGCGCCGCGAGGTGGGGATGGCCCTGCTCGGCCACGAGTGGGAGCTGCCCGAGGTGGGGGCGCGGGTGGCCGGGAGCTAGCTCGGGTCCAGCTGGGGCTCAGCTGCCGAGGGGGCTGCCGGCGAAGGTCAGGTTGTGGTTGACCAGGTAGTTCCAGACGGCGGCCACGGCGCTGCCGAAGACCAGTGCCACCAGGTAGTAGAGGTGGAAGCGGGAGACGCAGGTGAGCAGGACCGCCTCGTTGATCCCGAGCCCGACTAGGCTGACCGCCTCGAAGGTCAGGAAGCGCCGGCCCCGGGCCCCGCCGCGGCGGTCACGCCAGGTTACCAGTGAGTTCAGGCTGAAGGTGACCAGGATGGCCAGCTGGATCGAGATGGCAGAGGCGAGCCAGAGGGTCAGGTGAGCGTGGTGGAAGAGCAGGACCGTCCCGACGAAGGTCGTCACCAGGCCGACCATGCCGACGCTGAGGAAGGTTGGGAAGCGCTTGCCGTGGCCCTGGAGCACCCGATGGAGCTCGCTGGCAGGCGTGCGGCGCGGCTGAGTGGACACCGTCAAGACCCGCCGAGCGTATCAGTGGCCGGCGGCGCTGCCGATCTCAAATGAGTCGCGCTGCGGTCACGGATCCGGAAGCGGAAAGGCGGAGGGGGGAGCGCCGGGGAAAACCCGATCTCCCGGCCCTGGCGACCGGCCCCGGGATCCGGCCTGGCGCTGGCACCCTCAGAGTTCCTCCCAGGATGGTGGCTCCCCCGCTTGGGTGGGGAGGACGACTGCGCCCAGCCCGCCGGGCGGGGTTTAGTCTACGTAGCCGTCGCCGGGATCGGGTGAGATGCGGCAGGTAGAGGAGGTCTCAGGTGGAGCGCTTTCGGGATCAGGTCGCCGTCGTCACCGGCGGTGGCCAGGGAATCGGCGAGGCGACCGTTCGTCGCTTCGCGGCTGAGGGGGCCCGGGTGGTCATCGCCGACCTCGACGCCGAGGCGGCCAGCTCGGTGGCGGCCAGCCTCGGAGCCGGGGCGCTGGGGATCGCCTGCGATGTCCAGGAGGAGGCGAGCGTGGAGGGGATGGTCACGGCGGCGCTGGAGCGCTTTGGCCAGGTCGACATCCTGGTCAGCAACGCCGGGGTCACCCGGGACAACCTCCTCCACAAGATGAGCCTGGCCGAGTGGGACCAGGTGCTCCAGGTCCACACCCGGGGCGCCTTCCTGTGTGCCCGGGCCGTCGCCCGCAACATGGTCCAGCGCAACCGGGGCAAGATGGTCTTCCTCTCCTCGACCTCGGCCCTGGGCAACCGGGGCCAGGCCAACTACTCGACCGCCAAGGCCGGCCTCCAGGGCCTGACCCGGACCCTGGCCCTCGAGCTCGGCCGGTTTCAGATCAACGTGAACTCGGTCGCCCCGGGCTTCGTCGACACCGCGATGACCCGGGCGGTGGCGGAGCGGCTCCACGTCTCGCTCGAGGACTTCTGGCGTGAGTCGGAGAAGAGGATCCCGCTCGGCCGGCTCGGTAAGCCCGAGGACATCGCCGCCGTGATCGCCTTCCTCTGCTCCGAGGATGCCGCCTACGTCAGCGGCCAGGTGATCTACGTCAACGGCGGAAGGCCGAGCTGATCCCCTAGTCGGGCGCCCAGCTGGGGGGGCGGCGCTCGAGGAAGGCGGTCATGCCCTCGTTGGCCTCAGGACTGGCGAAGAGCTGGGCCGAGAGCTCAGCCATCCGGGAGAAGGCCTCCTCCCGGGCCAGCTCGGGGACCTGCTGGAGGATCCGCTTGGTCGCGGCCAGGGCAGCGGGCTCTGCCAGCAGGAGCTGGCCGGCGACGACCTCGACGGCGGCCTCGAGCTCGGCGCCGGGGACTACCTGGGCCACCAGCCCCATCTCCCGGGCCTCGCCGGCGCCGGCGACCGCGCCGGTCAGGAAGAGCCGGGCGGCCGCGCTCCGCCTGACCTTGGCCAGGACCACGACCGAGAGGACGGCCGGCGCCAGCCCGAGGCGGACCTCACCGGTCGCGAAGGTGGCCGAGTCGGCGGCGATCGCGATGTCGCAGGCCGCGACCAGAGCCACCCCGCCCGCCCGGGCGGCGCCGCCGACCGCCCCGATCACCGGCTTGGGAGAGTCCAGGATCAGCCGGAGGAGGGGGACCAGCCCGCCCACCCCCGGGAGGGACCCACCCGACTCGCGGGCGGCCGCCTGCTCGCGGAGGTCGGCGCCGGAGGAGAAGGCGGGGCCGGTGTGGCCCAAGACGACCACCCGAACCTCGGGGTTGGCGCTCGCCTGTTCGACCTCCCGGGTGAGATCGGCCAGGAGCTGGGCCGAGAGGGCGTTGCGGTTGGCGGGCGAGTCCAGCGTCAGCCGGGCGACCCCGCCCGCCAGTTCCGACCTGACCACGCCTGTCGCCATCCGCCCACCTCCCAGGCCATTCCCAGCTATCTCGGTCGCGGCTGCGCTACCTTATCTCCAAGTGGGGCGCGATCGGCTCACCGGTGGGGAACCGCAACTCAAATGTTGCCCCGGTTGCGGTGGGACAGTCAGAGTGAGGTGCGCATGAGACGGCTGACCTGGGGCGCCGTGCCCGCTCTGCTTGCCCTTGGCGTCGTCCTCGCCAGCTGTGGGGTGGCCGGGACCGGGGGATCCGCCCCCAAGGTCGCCAAGATCCCCTCCTTGAAGATCTCGCCGAGCTCGCTCTCGCAGTCCCTCCTGGTTCTCCAGCAGGCCTATGTCGACCTCTACAAGGAGGTCAGCCCCTCGGTGGTGCAGATCTCCACCAAGGCCGACCTCGGCTCAGGCATCATCTTCAACACCGAGGGTGACATCGTCACCAACAACCACGTCGCCGACGGCTACAAGAGCTTCGAGGTGACCCTCGCCAACGGCAAGGAGTACCCGGGGACGCTGGTCAACAACTTCTCACCTGACGACCTGGCCGTGATCCACATCAGCGCCAGCGGGCTCCACCCCGCGACCTTTGCCAACTCCTCTGAGCTCCAGGTGGGCGACATCGTGATGGCGATCGGCAACCCGCTCGGCTTCCAGAGCAGCGCCACCGACGGGATCATCAGCGCGGTTGGGCGGACCGTGAGCGAGCCCAACGGGGTGACCCTGCCCGACGTGCTCCAGACCTCGGCCCCGATCAACCCCGGCAACAGCGGGGGCGCCCTGGTCGACCTCCAGGGCCAGGTGGTCGGGATCCCCACCCTGGCGGCGGTGGACCAGCAGCTGGGCGGCTCGGAGGCGTCCGGGATCGGGTTCGCGATCCCGAGCAGCGTGGTCGCCAACATCGCCGGGCAGATCGTCAAGTACGGCAAGGTCCAGACCTCGGACCGCTCCTGCATCGGCGTCGATGTCGAGCAGGTGACCGGCGCCAATGGGCAGGACACCGGGGTCCTGGTCACCACCGTCTCCCGGGCGGCGGTGACCGCCGCCGGCCTCAAGGCCCAGGACGTGATCACCGCGCTCGACGGCAAGGCGACCCCAACGGTGCAGGACCTCACCGACGCCCTGGCCAACCTCAAGCCCGGCGCCACCATCAAGCTGGCGGTCACCCACGCGGACGGCTCCAAGGCCACCGTCTCCCTAACCCTGGGCGAGCTAACCTCGAACAGCTGTGACTGAAACGCCCCTGCCAGGCCCTGTCCGCGAGATGCTGGAGGGGACCAACCTGGCCACCCTCGCCACCCTGGGCCAAGATGGAGCGCCCCAGGCGACCGTGGTCTGGTACCTGATGGAGGGGGATCGGGTCCTGGTCAACACCAAGCTGGGACGTTCCAAGCAGGCCAACCTCGACCGCGACCCCCGGGTGGCCCTGGCCGTGTTCGACAGCGCCAACCCCTACCGGTCGGTCCAGCTTCGGGGCATCGCCGACGTCAGGCGGGAGGGGGAGGCCGCCTCCCGCGACATCCACCGCCTCAGCCAGCGTTACACCGGCCACGACTACGGCGAGCCCGAGGGTCGGGTCAGCTACCTGTTCAAGGTGCAGTCGTGGTCGGCCTGGGGGTTCGACGGGACCGGCTGAGAAGCGCCGGGACGGCCCCACCGGGCGCCCGCTGAGATCACAATCAAGGAGTTCAGCAGATGGCCGAAGCGCCTGACCAAGCATCGCTCGGTAGCGACCCTGACCAGCAGGTCGCCTGGATCGCGACCCCCTACCACGCCGCCGTGCTCGACTCGGCCGGCACCGACTTCGGGATCGCCGAGTCCCTCCTCGGGGACGAGGCCTCCGACATCTTTCACGGCCTGGCGGTCAAGGTCCATCAGGGGGGCCAGGTGGTGGAGGTCGCGGCCGCCCAGGTCGACAAGATCACCCTGGGCGGAATCCACACCAGCGTGGCCCCCGAGCAGGTGGCCCTCCTGCCCGCCTACCAGGAGGAGCGCTGGTACCACCTCGGTCAGGGCGGGCTCTTCCGCAAGCACCCCGAATGGAAGGAGCGGTGACCAGGGAGGCTGAGCGCCGACCGGGGGCCGTCCGGTCCCGGTGACCCGCCTGCTCCGACCTCGGAACCTGGCGGTGGTGGTGGCGGCCCTGCTCGTGCTCGCGATCGGGGCTTCGGCGGCGCTGCTGCTCCGGCCCAAGTCGGAGACGACCGGAAAGGTGCTGGTGCTGCTGACCGTGGACGTGCCCGTGCCCACCCAGCTGGCCACGGTGCGGGACGAGGCGGTCGGTCTTCGCCTCCTGCCCTCGGCACCGGGGAGCAGCTGGCTCTCGGTTGCGGTCCCGGCGACGGCGGTCTCTCTGCCCGGCAACTGGACCGCCCCCAACTCGGACAGCCTCTTCCTGGCCAACGTGCCGGTCCAGGGCTACCGGGCCGCCGAGCTCGAGCTCAACTCCGCTTCCGGGAAGCGGATCGACGACTCCCAGAAGCTGGTGGTCCAGGTCCCCGAGAAGGGGCTGACCCCGATCCTGTTCACCTTTCGGGCCCAGGCGGTGGGAGGGACCGGGTCCGCCACCGCGATCAGCGACGCCGGCGCCTACGGCGGCACCGATCAGGTCAACTTCGGCCTCAACGTGGCCCAGGGCAAGGTCATGTTGCTGCCTGACGTCTCGCTGCTGGACCAGTCGGGCCAGTCCCTGTCGCTGAGCAAGTACCGGGGCAAGGTGGTGGTGCTGGCCTCCTTCTTGACCGAGTGCCAGGAGACCTGTCCCCTGGTGGCGGCGGCGCTGCTCCAGCTCCAGCACCTCCTCGACCAGCAGCACCTCCAGAACCTGGTCCAGATAGTGGAGGTGAGCCAGGACCCGGCTGACGACGCCCCGGCGATCCTCACCAAGTACGCCAAGTACTTCGGGCTGCCCTGGCCCCTGCTCACCGGGACCACCGCCAGCATCGGCAGCTTCTGGTCCCAGCTCAAGGTTCCCCCGATCCAGGCCGAGGCCTGGACCGGGCCCGCCCCGACCGACATGTTCACCGGCGAGAAGGAGCCCGCCAACCTGATCCACGCCTCGGTCGTCGACGTGGTCGACCCCCAGGGCTACGTCGTCTCCGAGCTGGAGGACCAGCCGACCCTGAGCAGCGCCACGATTCCCTCGGTGATCTACAAGTACCTGGACCAGCAAGGCCAGCAGGAGGAGAAGGCGGGCGGATCCTGGACTCCCAAGTCCCTGCTCGGCGACATCACCCCGCTGCTACAGCAGAAGGGGACCTACACCACCCTGCCCAAGGCGGGGGGCGTGGTGGCGGTCGGCCAACCGGCGCCAGATTTCTCGCTGCCCAGCTCGGCCGGGGGCAGCGTCGCCCTGAGCCAGGAGGCGGGCCACGCCGTCCTGATCGATTTCTGGGCGACCTGGTGCACCAATTGCCAGGCCGACATGAAGCTGGTGGCCGGGGCCGCCGAGCAGTACCGGGCCCGGGGTTTGCAGGTTCTGCTGGTGGACTTCGAGGAGCAGAGCCCAACCGCGGTCAAGTTCCTAAAGCGGCTGGGGATCAGCCTGCCCACCCTGCTCGACCGCAATGGCCAGGTGGCCCAGCACTACGGCGTCCCCGGGCTTCCGGTGGCCGTCTTCGTCAACGCCAAGGGATCGATCGCCGCGATCCAGGTGGGGCAGCTGAGCCAGTCCGAGCTCGACCACGATGTCCCGGCCGCCCTCGGTTAGTCCACTGATTTGCTAGCATTTGGCTGGTGGGAACGCTGACCGGATCACGGCCTGCCCAGCTGGCTCTGTCCGGGTCGCGATGTAGGCGCTCCGCTCGGCACTGACAGGTGCCCGGGCGGGTGGCTAGGGAGCTGTGGGGGCCGAGGGGGGCGATCAACCAAGAGGGCGAGCGGGAAGGTCCGGCGCCTGTCCATTTCCAGGGAGAAGAGAGTGAGCGAATACGCGCATCCGGAGGCGCTGGTCACGACCGAGTGGCTAGCTGAGCACCTCCAGGACCCGGACATCCGGATCCTGGACGTCGACGAGGACACCGAGGCCTACGGCAGGGGCCACATCCCGGGCTCGATCGGGGTCCACTGGCGCAACGACCTCCAGGCCCAGCTCGAGCGCGACTTCGTCGGGCCCGAGGCCTTCGCCAAGCTGCTCGACCGCTACGGGATCAGCCCCCA
Source organism: Candidatus Dormiibacterota bacterium (assembly GCA_036521135.1). Classification (GTDB taxonomy): domain Bacteria; phylum Chloroflexota; class Dormibacteria; order Aeolococcales; family Bog-877; genus Bog-877. Next base: position 7,905 of record DATDII010000245.1, read on the forward strand.
GACCCGGGTGATCCTCTACGGCGGCAACAAGAACTGGTTCGCCGCCTACGCCTACTGGTACTTCAAGTACTACGGCCACCAGGCCGTCCAGCTGCTCAACGGCGGGCGCAAGAAGTGGGAGCTCGAGGGCCGGCCCCTGGTCACCGAGCAGCCCCAGGTGACCCCTGGCAGTGGCTACCCGGTCCGTCAGGGCGACGACAAGATCCGCGCCTACCGCGACCAGGTCGCCCAGGAGGTGGTCGGCAAGGAGGGCAAGGGGCTGGTCGACGTCCGGTCCCCCGAGGAGTACCGGGGCGAGGCCCTGGCTCCGGCCCACCTCCCCGGTGAGGGCGCCCAGCGGGGTGGCCACATTCCCGGGGCCCGCAACATCCCCTGGAGCAACGCGGTCGAGCCCGAGCAGGAGACCTTCCTCAGCGCCGACCAGCTGAGCCAGCTCTACCAGGGAGAGGGGATCACCCCCGACCAGGAGGTGGTCGCCTACTGCCGCATCGGCGAGCGCTCGGCGCACACTTGGTTCGTGCTCCGGGAGCTTCTCGGCTACCCCAACGTCCGCAACTACGACGGGTCTTGGACCGAGTGGGGCAGCCTGGTCAAGGCTCCGATCGAACGGTGACCAGGACCGGGGGGCGCTCGACGCTCCCCGATCCCGGGCGGAGCGCCGCTGGCGGCCGGCGCGGTAAGTTCGCCTTCGTGCAGGCACCAAGCCGGAGCGTCGCCGGCCCCGGCTGGGATCGGGAGCGATGAGCACCGAGCCCCCCCGGAGCCCGGCCCGGGCCTTCCCGACCGAGGAGCGTCAGGCCCCGGCGGCGGTCTCCGTCTACCGGATCGTCCGGACCCTGCGCCTGCGCAATGAGAACCTCCCTGGGGTGCTCGGCGAGGTGGCGACCGGGATCGGGCGGGCGGGGGGCAACCTGGGCGACATCCGCACCATCCAGAGGGGATCCCGGCACGTGGTCCGCGACATCGACGTCAGCACCACCGACCTGCACATGCTCGAGGTCGTCCTCGACGAGATCCGCTCGCTCCCGCACACGACCCTGCTCGACGTCCGCGACGAGGTCCTCCGGGTCCACCTCGGGGGCAAGCTCCGGGTGGTGGCCAAGTACCCGGTCCAGTCGGTCGCCGACCTGCGCCGGGTCTACACCCCAGGGGTGGCCGAGGTCTGCCGGCTGATCGCCGGCGACCCCGGCGTCGCCGACCGCTACACCGGGATCAACAACTCCGTCGCCGTGGTCACCGACGGGACCGCCATCCTCGGCCTTGGCAACATCGGCCCCAGGGCGGGGATGCCGGTGATCGAGGGCAAGTGCGCTCTCCTGGCCCAGATGGTGGGCATCGACGCCTACCCGCTCCTGGTCGAGCCCGGGCCGTCGGAGGCGATCGTGGAGGCGATCGCCCGGATCGGGCCGACCTTCGGCGCGATCCAGCTCGAGGACATCGCCGCTCCCCACTGCTTCGAGATCGCACCAGCGCTCCAGGAGCGGCTCGAGATCCCGGTCATGCACGACGACCAGCACGGCACGGCCACGGTGGTCCTGGCCGCCCTGCTCCGGGCGGCGGCGCTGACCGGGCTCGACCTCGGCACCCTGACGGCTGGGGTGATCGGGCTCGGCGCGGCCGGGTCCGCCATCGCCCAGCTGCTGATGCGCTACCAGGGCCGACCGGTCCTGGGCACCGGGCGGACCCCCGACTCGGTCGCCCGGCTGGGCCTGGCCGGGGGTGAGGCGGTCGAGCTCGACGAGCTGCTGGCCAGGTCCGACGTGGTGATCGCGACCACCGCCCAGCCGGGCCTGATCAGGCCCGAGCAGGTGCGGCCGGGCCAGATCATCTTCGCCCTCTCCAACCCGCTGCCCGAGATCGAGCCGGAGCGGGCCATGGACGCGGGCGCGATCCTGGCCGTCGACGGCAGCGTGGTCAACAACCTGCTCGGCTTTCCTGGCCTCTACCGAGGCGCCCTCGACACCAAGGCCAGGCGCTTCAACACCGAGATGTACCTGGCGGCGGCGGCGGCGATCGCCCGCCTCGCCCAGGACGACGAGGTGGTCCCCGACTCGCTCGACCCGAGGGTCCACCGGAGCGTGGCTCGGGCGGTTGCCAAGGAGGCGGTCCGTACCGGGGTCGCCCAGGTGGAGCCGCTCCCCGACTACTTCGACGAGGGCGAGCGGGGCGAGAGCTGATCCGGACGGATCCCTACGATGAAGCGGTGCTGATCGAGCCCCTGGCGGCGGCGGAGCTGGGCGCGATCCGACCGCTCCTGGTCGACCTGCTCCATGAGGAACAGGAGGCGAGCGCGCGGGCTCACCTCACCAAGGCGCAGCTGGACCGCTGGCTCCCCACCACCGAGGCCGGCTTCAAGGGCCAGAACCACATCTTCGCGGCCAGGGAAGGGGGCGAGCTGGTCGGCTTCTGCTGGTGCCTCCTCTTCGACCCCGGGACCGGCCTCGAGGGCGAGGTCGCCGAGCTCTACGTGGCCCCCGGGGCCCGGGGCCAGGGGATCGCCTCGCGGCTCCTGGAGCAGGCGGTCGCCCTCTTCGCCGAGCACAGGGTGACCTTCGCCTGCGTCTGGACCAGGGACTCCAACCAGGCGGCGGTCCGGGCCTACCGCCGGGCCGGCTTCGCCCCGACCGACCAGCTGGTGCTGACCTGGTGCCCCCAGTGAGCACCCCTCTTGCGAGCGCCCCCCAACCGGTCCCGGCCGGGTCCGCCCCGACCGGCTCACCCGCGCTCCGGCTCGGGGCGGTCGCGGTGGTCGCGGCCGTGGTCGGGGTCGTCGTCGGCGGGGGCGCGTCCT
>DATDII010000246.1:0-12450 GCA_036521135.1 Candidatus Dormiibacterota bacterium
GGCCAGTGCTCCGGCCCGGATCGAGTGCTACGACATCAGCAACACGATGGGGGCCCAGAGCGTGGGCTCGATGGTTGTCTTCGAGGCGGCCCGGCCCAAGACGTCCGATTACCGGATCTTCGCGATTCGCACGGTTGAGGGGCCAAACGACTTCGCCAGCATGGAGGAGGTACTCTCCCGCAGGCTCGCCCACGTGGGCCGGGAGGGCGAGCGCGACGAGAGCCTGGGCGTCCGGCCCGACCTGATCATCGTCGACGGAGGGGCGGGGCAGTTGGCGGCCGCCGACCGGGCCATGCGCGCGCTCGACCTGGCCGACCTTCCCCATTTCGGCCTGGCCAAGCGCTTCGAAGAGCTCTACGTTCCCAACCAGGCCGAGCCGATCCACCTCCCCGAGGGGAGCCCGGCGCTCTTCCTGGTGCAGCGGGTGCGGGACGAAGCCCACCGCTTCGCCATCACCCGTCATCGCGCCAAGCGCGCCAAGGCGGGCGTCCACTCCCGTCTCGATGAGATCGGCGGCCTCGGGCCCAAGCGCAAGCGGGCGCTGCTGCTCAGATTCGGCTCGGTCGACGGGATCCGCAGCGCCTCCTGGGAGGAGCTGACCTCGGTGCCCGGGGTGACCAGAGGGGTTGCGGCGGCGATCAAGGAGATCCTTTGAGTCAGCGACCCTCCAGCCCCGGGCTCGGTGAGCTGCTCGTCTTCGGTCCACCCGGGGCGGGCGTTCCGCTGGTCACCGCGGGCCTGGTCGGCCTCGGGATCGACGCCCTTGGGTGGGAGGGCGGACCGGAGCCCCATCCGGCTCTGGATGGCCTGAACCTGGAGCCAGGGTCCCCGGTGCTGGTCGCCCTGGATGCCAGCGACGGCACCCTGTTGACGCGCTCTACCCCGCCCTGGATCGCTGATCCGCCCGCAGCCACGGCGGGGCTGGCGGCGAGGAGTCTGGATCAGGCCCGGGAGCGCCTCTTTCCGGCCCGGGTCCGCTCCGACCTGCTCCTCGACAGCACCCACCTGAGCGAGCGGCTGCTGCTCGCCCGGGTCCGCCAGCTCGAGGGTTTCCTGCGCCCGGAGCGGGGCGGGGTCGCGGTGGTGGTCGAGACCTTCAGCTACCCCCGAGGGGTGCCCCTCGACCTGGGCTGGTGCCTCGATGCCCGGGCGCTTCGGAATCCCTACTGGGAGCCCGGGCTCAGAATGCTCTCGGGCCTCGACTACCGAGTCCAGGAGTTCGTGGTCAGCCAGCCCCTGGCAACGCTGATCCTGGACTCGACGGTCCAGCTGCTCACGTCGATTCTGCCCGAGCTCGAGGCGCGCTCTCGGCGAGTGCTTCGCCTCGGGATCGGGTGCACCGGCGGCTATCACCGCTCGGTGGCGCTGGCCGAGGAGTTGGCCCGCCGGATCCGGCCGATCGGAGTCGAGCCGCTGACCTGGCACCGGGACCTGCCCGAGCGCCCCTGAGACCGGCCACCTCTTGGACCGGTTGGATCGGCGAGCGCCCCTATACTCCCGGGCGTGGTGACCGGGCCGCCTCGCCAGCTGTGTCCGTGGTCGGTCCGGGACTAGGGGAGGTAGCCAGGTCGTGACCACGCGAGTCGGGATCAACGGGTTCGGGCGAATCGGGCGCAACGTCTTCCGGGCCGCCCGGGACAATGCCGCCTTCGAGATCGTCGCGGCCAACGACATCGGCAGTCCCGCCACCTTCGCCCACCTGCTCCAGTACGACTCGATCTTGGGCCGGTACCCGGGCGAAGTGCGGGCGACCGAGAAGTCGATCCTGGTCGACGGGCGCGAGCTCCTGATCTTCTCCGAGCGCGAGCCGGGCGACCTCGACTGGGGCGGCTTGGGAGTAGAGGTGGTCATCGAGTCCTCAGGGCTGTTCACCAAAGCGGAACAGGCCCGAGAGCACATCGAGCACGGCCACGCCAAAAAGGTGATCATCACCGCCCCCGCCGATGGAGACGACATCACGATCTGCATCGGGGTCAACAGCGACGCCTACCAGGCGGATCGGCACCATGTCATCTCCAACGCCTCCTGCACCACCAACTGCCTGGCGCCGGTGGCGAAGGTCCTCCACGAGCGCTTTGGGATCGAGAGTGGTCTGATGACAACGGTGCACGCCTACACCGGGGACCAGCGCCTCCTCGACGCCCCCCACGGCGACGTCCGCCGGGCCCGGGCCGCCGCCCTGTCCCTGATCCCCACCAGCAGCGGTGCTTCCGAGGCGGTCGCCAAGGTCCTGCCCGCGCTCAAGGGAAGGTTCCGCGGACTTGCCCTGCGGGCACCGGTGCCTGACGTTTCGATAGTGGACTTCAGCGCCGTCACCACTCGGGCGACGACCGCCGACGCGGTCAACGACGCCTTCCGGGAGGCGGCGGCCGGCGACCTGCGCGGGATCCTGCGAGTGGAGGAGGAGGAGTTGGTCTCGATCGACTTCCGGGGCGACCAGTACTCCTCGGTGGTGGACGCGCCCCTGACGGTCATGGCCGGCGACCGGCTTCTCAAGGTGATGGCCTGGTACGACAACGAGTGGGGCTACTCCTGCCGCGTCGCCGACCTGACCGCGCTGGTGGCGAGCACGCTGCCCGGAGCCACTGCGAGCTAAGGTGGCCGGCCCACGGTCAGTCCCCAAGGCGGGCTTGGATGAAGTCGACCCGGCGGGCAAGCGGGTGCTGCTTCGGGTCGACTTCAACGTGCCCCTCAGTCCGGATGGAGAGATCCGTGACGAGAGCCGGCTGGTGGCAGCCCTGCCGACCATCCGGGAGCTGCTGGCCCGGGGGGCTGCCCTGATCATCGCGACCCACCTGGGTCGGCCCCACGGCAAGCCCGATCCCGCTCTCAGCACGCGGCAGCTGGTACCGGCGCTGGAACGGGAACTCGGAATCTCGGTCGGCTGGGTCGCCGACTGCGTCGGCCCCGAGGTGGAGGCGAGGGCCAAGGCACTCCTTCCCGGCCAGGTCCTGCTGCTTGAGAACCTGCGCTTCCATCAGGGCGAGGAGGCCAACGATCCCGATTTCGCCCAGCAGCTGGCAGCCCTGGCGGATCTCTACGTCGACGACGCCTTTGGCGCCGCCCACCGAGCCCACGCCTCGACCGAGGGAGTCGCCCACCTGCTCCCGGCGGTCGCGGGCCGGCTGATGGCGAGGGAGGTGAGCGAGCTGAGCCGGATCCTTGATGACCCCAGCCGCCCCCTGCTGGCCGTGATCGGGGGCAGCAAGCTGAGCACCAAGCTCGGCCTCCTCGAGAGCCTGATCGAGCGGGTCGACACCCTCTGCCTGGGCGGGGCGATGGCCGCCACCTTCCTCAAAGCCGCCGATCGCGAGGTGGGAAGGTCGCTGGTCGAGGACGAGTTTCTCGACCGGGCATCCGCCATCGTCCGGCGGGCCGCCGAGGCCCACGTCGACCTTGAGCTCCCGGTAGACGTGGTCGTGGCCGTCTCGCCCGAAGCCGACGCCGCCCTGGTCGAGGTTCGTCGGGCTGAGGAGGTTCCGGCGGACCAGATGATCCTCGACATCGGTCCAGAGACGGTCCAGCGCTGGGCGGACCTGATCAGCAAGGCGGGCACAATCGTCTGGAACGGCCCGGTCGGGCTCTACGAGCGGGAGCCGTTTGCCAGGGGTACGAGCGAGCTGGCTCGCGCGATCGCCTTCAGCTCGGCCGAGAGCGTGACCGGTGGTGGCGACCTCCAAGCCGCCCTCGCGAGCCTCGGGCTGACCGCGGGCTTCACCCACGTCAGCACAGGTGGGGGCGCCACTCTCGAGTTCCTGGAGGGCCGCGAACTACCAGGGCTGGTGGCTCTCCAGGATGCTCCCGAGGCCGGGCGGCTGGTGCCGTGACCGAGCCGCGCCGGCCGCTGGTGGCTGGCAACTGGAAGATGCACACGAGCGTGCCCGAGGCGCTCAACCTGGTGACCTCGATCCGCCAGAAGCTTGAACCGGCTCCGGCGGCGGATGTGGTGCTGCTGCCGCCGTTCATCTCGATCTGGCCGGTCCAGCAGTTGCTCCTGGACGAGCTCCGGATCGAGGTGGGAGCCCAGGACGGCTTCTGGGAGAAGGCCGGGGCCTTCACCGGGCAGGTGTCCGCCGAGATGCTCCGCGACTCGTGCCAGTACCTGCTGGCCGGCCACAGCGAGCGGCGCCAGCTCTTCGGCGACACCGACGAGATCGTCCGGCGCAAGCTCGATGCCGCGCTCAGGGCGGGCCTGCGTCCCCTGCTCGCGGTGGGGGAGACGGCGAGCGAGCGCGCCGCCGACCAGACCGTCGATGTCCTCCGGCGCCAGGTTCGCTCGGGGCTGACCCAGCTCGAGCCGGCCGACCTTTGCCGCTGTGTCATCGCCTACGAGCCGGTTTGGGCGATCGGCTCGGGCCAGACCGCCCTTGACACCGAGATCACCGCCGCGGTGAGCGGTATCCGCCAGCTCATCGATGAGATCGTGCCCGGGGCAGGGGTTATGGTCCGGGTTCTCTACGGAGGCAGCGTGACCTCGGACTCGGCGCCGGCGATCCTCAACCTGGCGGGGGTGGATGGGGCCCTGGTCGGGGGCGCCAGTCTCGATCCGGACGAGTTCTGTGCCATCGTGGCAGCCGCCGAGCCCGACCGGAGCTGACCTGGTGCCCGGGCGCTGACCGCGCCTGATGGTAGGCTCAGGCCGCCGGCCTGCAGATTTCCCCGCTCTCCGCCGGCAGCGGGGCACGCCATCATCGGGTCCCCCCGCCGGGCCCGGCGGCGCCAGGGCCGGAGAACCAACCTAAATGAGTCGCCCAGAACTTCATCCCGCGGTCCTCTGCGTCTGCGACGGTTGGGGCTGTGCCCCGCCCTCGCCGGGGAACGCCATCTCCCTCGCCAGAACGCCGAACTTTGACAAGCTCTTCAGCAGCTGGCCTCACACCACTCTCGCCGCCAGCGGTCGGGCGGTCGGGCTGCCCCCAGGTCAGCAAGGCAACTCCGAGGTCGGACACCTGACGATTGGCGCCGGCCGGATCGTCCTCCAAGACCTGACCCGGATCGATCAGGCCATCGCCGACGGCTCCTTCTTCGCCAACCCTGTTCTCAACCGGGTCCTGAGGCAGGCCCAGGAGCGGGGCGGCCGGGCCCACGTGATGGGGCTGGTGTCGACCGGCGGGGTCCACAGCCACCAGTCCCACCTGGTCGCGCTCTGCGAGTTGGCCCGCCACCTCGGGCTGGAGGAGCTGGCGATCCACGTCTTCACCGACGGTCGCGACACCCCGCCCCAGAGCGGGGCTGCCGACCTCGACCTCCTCCTCGGCGAGCTCGAGCGAGTCGGGGTCGGCGAGGTGGCCTCGATCGGCGGCCGCTACTTCGCCATGGACCGAGACCGGCGCTGGGACAGGACCGAGCTCGCCCTGGAGGCCATCCTCGGCCGGGGCCAGACGGTTGAGGACCCGCTCCGCTACCTCCGGGACCAGTACGCCAAGGGAGTGGGGGACGAGTTCATCCCTCCGGCCCCGGTCGTCGTCAGGGATGGCCCGGGCCGCGGCATCGCCGACCAGGACGTGGTCATCCACTTCAACTTTCGGCCTGACCGCGCCCGCCAGCTCTGCCACGCCCTCGTCGACCATACGTTCAGCGCCTTCGATCGGGGTTCCCTTCCCGAGGTGGCCCAGCTATGTACCTTCACCAAGTTCGACGACACCCTGGAGGCAGACGTGGCCTTCCCCAAGCCGCTGGTGCCGGATACCCTGGCCGAGGTCGTCTCCGCCGCTGGCGCCCGCCAGTTCCACGTCGCCGAGACCGAGAAGTACGCGCACGTGACCTACTTCATCAACGGCGGTCGAGAGGAGCCGTTCCCGCGAGAGGAACGTCTCCTCGTACCCTCGCCCAAGGTCACCACCTATGACCTGGCCCCGGAGATGAGCGCGGCGGGCATCACCGACGCGGCGGTCGGACGGCTCGAGAAGGACGATGCCGCGCTGATCGCGCTCAACTTCGCCAATGCGGACATGGTCGGCCACACCGGAGACCTGGCTGCCACGGTCGCGGCGGTCGAGTTCCTGGACCAATGCCTCGGTCGGCTCGCGGAGGCGAGCCAGGCCGCCGGTTACCTCTTGCTTCTCACCGCTGACCACGGCAACGCCGAGATCAAAGTCAACCCCGCCGACGGCTCCGCCCTGACCCAGCACACGACCAGTCGGGTGCCCATGATCCTGGCCTTCTGCGCCGAGCTCGAGGCCCTCCAGGACGAAGGCGGCCTGGAGGACGTTGCGCCCACCCTGCTTCGGGCCATGGGCTTGGCGGTCCCGAGTGACATGACCGGACACGACCTAGCCCGTGCGGTGACCGGATGATGCCGACCGGAAACGCCGGACCGGGCGCCCGGACCGCGCGGGCCCTGCGGCGCGCCGAGGAGGCCGAGGTCGAGCTCCCCCCACCCCAACCGTCTGGAATCGTCGCGCTGGTAGGTCGGCCCAACGTCGGCAAGTCAACCTTGTTCAACCGGCTCACTGGCGAGCGCCGAGCAATCGTCTCCGCCGAGCCTGGTCTCACCCGTGACCGGATCTACGGCCAGGTGGAGTGGCGGGGCCGGGCGTTCACCGTGGTCGATACGGCCGGACTGGAGCGGGTGATCAAGGGCGGCGGCACGCAGGGGGACCTGCCCGCCAACACCCAGGCCCAGGCCCGGGTCGCCCTGCGGGAGGCCGACCTGATCTGCTTTGTCTGCGACGCCAAGGCGGGCCTGACAGCAACCGACCACGACGTCGCTGAGGAGCTGCGCCGAGCGAGCCAGCCGGTCGTCCTGGTCAGCAACAAGTACGAGGGTCGCGAGGACCGGCTCTGGAGCCACGAGTTCCTCGAGCTGGGCCTGGGCGAGCCGGTCGCCATCTCGGCCCTGTCAGGCAGCGGCAGCGGGGAGCTCCTCGACCAGATAGTGGCCCGTCTCCCACCCCCCGAGGAGGCCTCTCCCGAACCTGGCGCTCCCGTGCTCCGCTGCGCCATCGTGGGCCGGCCCAACGTGGGCAAGTCATCGCTGCTCAACGGAATCCTCGGCGAGCAGCGAGCCCTGGTCAGCACCGTGGCCGGGACCACCCGCGATCCGGTCGACACGCTGGTCAGCACGGACCAGGGCGATGTGCTCCTGGTCGACACGGCCGGCATCCGCCGCCCCGGGGCGACCCAGGACGCCGACTATTACAGCCTGCTCCGGGCGGTCCGGGTGGTGGAACGCGCCGACGTGGCGGTGCTGGTGGTCGACGCCACCACGCCCCTGCGAGCCCAGGACCGCCACATCGCCGGCCGGGCTAGGGATGCCGGGGCAGCGACGCTGGTCGCGCTCAACAAGTGGGATCTGCTCGACGAGGATGCGCGCCGGGACCGAGGGTTGGTCCGGGAACTGCGCGCCGCCTACGAATGGGCGCCGGGAACGCCGTTCCTCTTCACCAGCGCGCTCACCGGCCGGGGGATCCGCAAGGTCCTCCCAACCGCCTTCGAACTGGCGCAGGCTCGGGCCCTGCGGATCCCGACCGCCGAGCTGAACCAGTTCGTCAGGGCGGCTGTCGACCGCCGGCCCCCGCCGAGCGGTCGGGCCGGGCGCAGCCTTCACATCTACTACTCGGTCCAGGCCCGCAGCCGAGTTCCGACCTTTGCCCTGTTCGTCAACGACCCCGGCCTGATGCACTTCAGCTATGTTCGCTACCTGGAGAACCAGTTCCGCGAGCGCTACGGGTTCCAGGGGGTGCCGATACGGCTCCGGGTCCGGCGCTCGGAGCAGGCGAGATGAAGCTGGCCATCCTCGGCGCCGGCTCATGGGGGCTGGCCCTGGCCGAACTGCTTCACTCAGAGGAGCAGGAGGTCGCCCTCTGGTTCCGCCGGGCCGAGCTGGCGGCGGAGGTGAGCCGGACCCGGGTGCACCCGCTCTACCTCGCCGACCTTCGGCTAAGCCCGGAGGTCCAGGTGACCGCCGAGCTCGAGGAGGCCTGCGCCGGGGCTGAGACGGTCATCTTCGCGGCGCCCACCCAGGGACAGCGGGCCCTCGCCGAGCGGTCGCGCCCGCTGGTCGGGGAAGCATCCCTGCTGGTCAGCGCCGCCAAGGGCTTCGAGCCCGACACCGCCCTGACCATGACTGAGGTCCTGGCCCAGGTCCTGGGCGAGGGCACCCAGACCCGGCTGGCGGCCCTGAGCGGTCCCAACCTGGCTCCTGAGGTGGCCGCCCACCTGCCGACGGCGGCGGTGGTCGCCGCCACCAGCCCCGAGGCTCGGACCCTGGCGGTGCAACGGCTGGCGGCGCCCAGCTGGCGCCTGTACGCCAACGACGACCTTCGCGGGGTCGAGTTCGCCGGGGCCATGAAGAACGTCATCGCGATCGCGGCTGGAGTCTGCGACGGGCTCGGGGTGGGGGACAACGCCAAGGCCGCCATCATCACTCGAGGCCTGAGCGAGATGACCAGGCTCGGTGTCCGGGCCGGGGCCAACCCCTTCACCTTTGCGGGCCTTGCCGGCGTCGGCGACTGCCTCAGCACCTGCACCAGCCAGCTGAGCCGCAACCGGAGGCTGGGGGAGCGGATCGGCCGAGGCGAGGACCCGGTTACCGCCCAGGCGGACACCCCGATGGTGGCGGAGGGAGCCAACGCCTCCCGGGCAGCCTTGGTGCTCGCGCGCCGCTACCAGGTGGAGGTGCCGATCACCCAGGCGGTCCACGCGATCATCTTCGAGGGCACCTCGGTCGGAGACGCTGTCCGGAGCCTGATGGATCGCAACCTCCGGCCTGAGCTGCTGCCCGAGGACCTCGGACTCACCCCCAGCTGAAGGCGTAGGAGTCGGCCCAGCCGGAGCCGGGAAGCGGCTATCGGCCGCGGTGGCGCCGGTTCCTTGGCGCCACCGGGACGCCGCGGCTCAGGCGCCCTCCCGGCCCCGGGCGCTGACTTCCCCCGCCGGCGATCGCCTGCTCCGGCTGGTGAGCCAGGAAGGTCATGGTCCCGGCCCTGAGCAGCTCGGCTGAGTCGACGAACTGGAGGGCGGGCGCGCCCAGCTTGCGCAGCTTTCGCCACTTCTCGCCGTCATCCTCGCTGAGGAAGGTCAGCGCCCGACCACTGGCCCCGTTGCGGGCGGTCCGGCCGACCCGGTGGGTCAGCCACTCGGCGGTATCCGGAAGCTCGTAGTTGACCACCAGGTCGACGTCGACGACATCGATCCCGCGGGCGGCGACGTTGGTGGCGACCAGGACCGCGGTCTCCCGTCGGCGAAAGGCGAGGATGGCGCGATCCCTCGCTGCCTGGGACAGATTGCCCTGCAGCTCCGAGGTCTTGTGGCCGAGCGCGGCCAGATCGCGGGCCAGCCGCTTGGTCCCGTGCTTGGTCCGATGGAAGACGATGGTTGACTCCGACCGGCGCAGGAGGTGGCTGAGGGTGGTCACCTTCTGAGCCCGGCTGACTGAGAAGAGGCCGTGCTCAAGCTGGGACTCGGCCGGAGGGGCAACCGCCACCCGGGTGGGCTCGTGCATGTGCTTTCGGGCCATCTCGGTGACCCAGGCGGGCATGGTGGCCGAGGCCAGCACCGTCTGCCGCGCCAGGCCGAGGGCGGGCTGGCGGGTTCGCGCCACCAACTTCTCGACATCCTTGGCAAAGCCGGCGTCGAGCATCTCGTCGGCCTCGTCCAGGACCAGGAACTCGACCCCGCTCAGGTTGGCCGCCCCCCGGTCGGATAGGTCGACCAGCCGACCTGGGCATCCGATGATGACGTCGGCGGTGCGAAGGCTGCTGATCTGGCCGCCATAGCCGACCCCGCCGAAGACCAGGGCCCGGTGCAGTCCCGGGTCGAGCTGGGTCAGGACCGCGCCGATCTGAGCCGCCAACTCCCGGGTCGGGGTCACGATCAGCGCCCTGGGCTCACTCCGGCGGTGCCCTCGGAGGCGCTCGACCATCGGGATCAGGAAGGCCAGCGTCTTCCCGGAGCCGGTCGGAGACTGGATGACACAGTCGCGGCCCGCCTCGAGCAAGGGGATGGTGGCCGTCTGGACCTCGGTCGGATCGGTGATCTTCAAGCGAAGCAGCCTTTCGAGGGTGAACGGACGCACCCCGAGTTCGGCAAACGAGTTCATGCAATGTCCCTGGGCGGAGTCGCCCGCGCCTAACGTCCTGACTAAAGTGGCAGCGCTTCCTAACGATGCCGCTGGGTCAAAACGACCAGGGAGCCGCAGAAGGCCGCAGTCGGTAAGCACCGACTATAAGTTCGATGGTAACAGGTGTGGGGAGCGGAGCCAAGGTCGAGCACCGCTGAAGGGGCCCCCAGCTTCGGGCGAAGGTGAAGGTGGGAAGGAGACGGCGGGCACGACCGGGCAGGAAACCAGCTCAGTGTTCCCCCTCCGCCGCACCGGCTCGGCGCGGGACGGCTCGAGGCGGAGCCAGTTTGGGCGCGTCGCTCGCCAGTCGTCCATCATGGGGCGAGATGAAGATCGTGACGGTCGCGGAGCGGCCGGACCTGGCTGAACCGGCGTGGGTGGTGACCAAGGACTGCATGCCCGAGTACAACAACCACGGCGACGTTCTGAACGTGTATTGGGGCCGCCTGACCACCGAGCGGCCGGACTTCCAGTTCCACGTCATCGGCGACGACGACCACGTGCTCGCCCGGGCCCGCTCGGTCCCGGTGCGCTGGGACGGGAGCGTTGAGGATCTCCCTGCGGGGATTGACGGTGCCATCGCGCGGGGCTTCGACGAGGGCGGGGCCAACGCCCTCTGCGCCCTGGTGATCATGATCCCGCGCAATCTCCAGGGCCGCGGCCTCAGCTCCGTTGCCGCCGCCGCGATGCGCGAAGTTGCCCTTCGGCAAGGCCTAAACGCCCTGATCGCTCCGGTCCGGCCGAGCTTGAAGGAGCGCTATCCGCTGGTGTCGATCGAGCGCTATGCCCAGTGGCGGCGTAACGACGGGTTGCTCTTCGACCCCTGGATGCGTGTCCACGAGAGGCTCGGCGCGACCGTCCTGAAGACAGAGACCCGGTCTCTGCGGATCACCGGAACCGTCGCCGAGTGGGAGGGGTGGACCCAGATGGCCTTTCCTGAGAGTGGCGATTTCTGGTTCCCGGGCGGCCTTGCCCCGGTCCAGATCGATCGCCCCGGAGACAGTGGGAGCTACTGGGAGCCCAATGTGTGGATGGGGCGCCAACTTCGGTCCGAGCAGTGAGGTCCCACCGATCCCTCTCGCGAAACTGGCGAAGCGCGGAGTTGGTCGGGGAGACAGGACTCGAACCTGCGACCCCCAGTCCCCCAGACTGGTGCGCTAACCACCTGCGCTACTCCCCGCGATCGGGGATTGAGCATATCAGGCGCTAGAATCGGCATCGGCATGCCTTGGATGCGCCACTGCGGCAACTGTGAGCGCGAGTTCCCCATCTACCGGCTGGCCGCGGTCCTGCTGGACGGCGAGCTGACCTCACTCTGTCCTGGGTGCATGGCGACCGAGCATGACCGGATCTCGGTCCCCTACCAACCGCAGTCTCCGGGAGCGGCCCAGACCAGTACGTCCCGAACCTCCTGGTGAGCCGCGCCCCCTTCCGGGAGCGGCTGGCAGAGTCGGCGGCGACGCGGGGCTCCTTCCTCTGCGTCGGGCTCGACCCCGATCCGGAGCAGATCCCACCCAGCCTGGGGGCGGGCATCTCCGCAGTCCGCCGTCACACCCTGGCCGTGATCGAGGCGACGGCACCCTACGCCGCCGCCTACAAGCCCAATGCCGCCTTCTTTGAGCAGTTCGGGGCGCCTGGCTGGGAGCTGTTGATCGAGGTCGTCGGCGTGGCCCGCCAGCACGCTCCGGTCATCCTCGACGCCAAGCGGGGTGACATCGGCAGCACCGCCGCGGCCTATGCCCGGGCCGTCTTCGACGTCATCGGTGCTGACGCATGCACGGTCAACCCGTACCTCGGCGGTGACTCGCTGGAGCCGTTTCTGTCCCGCCCGGACCGGTTCACCTTCATCCTCTGCCGGACCAGCAACCCTGGCGCTCGCGACCTTCAGGACCTCCTGATCGAGGGTAGGGGAGGAGAGCCGCTGTACCTGGCCGTTGGGCGGTGTGCTGTTGAGTGGAACGTGGCGGGGAACGTGGGCCTGGTGGCCGGCGCCACCTGGGCCGCCGAGATCAGCCGGCTCCGCACTGTGGCGCCGGATATGCCCATCCTCCTGCCCGGGATCGGACGCCAGGGGGGCGACCTCAGGGAGGCGATCCTGGCAGCCCGGGGACCGTCCGGCCGGGGGGAGTATCTGGCGAGCGCCTCACGAGGGATCTCCCAGGCCTCGACGGGGGACGACTTCGCCGAGGCTGCGGGGGCGGCCGCCCGCGACTTGGCGGGTCAACTCCGGCAACTGGCCCAGATCCAGGTCAGCCCGGAGGAGCCGGTGCCCCCGACCCAGGAGTAGCCTGACTGGATGAGGCGGCCGGCCCCCGCGGCAGCTGGACTCGCCCTCCTCGTGGTGATGGCGGGGGTGGTGTCGACACTGGCCGGGTGCGGGGCCAGCC